>JAGQSI010000020.1 GCA_020439605.1 Acidimicrobiales bacterium
GGGACCAAACGCGGCCCCGGCAAGGATCACCAGAAAGAACAGTCCGCTGCCCCCGCCGGGCAAGTCCAGCAACTTCATGAGCCCAGCGAGCGCTGACAACATGGCGAGAATGGCGATGGTTGAGCCGTTCATGGAACCGCGACGCAACTCAAGGGTTACCGCCATCACAGCAAGAGCGCCCACTACCGCGGCGATTAGCGGTGCGTCACCACTGTGGGCCTGGCTCTGAAGGGAATCGGATGGAAGCCAGAACGGATAGAGAAACGCTGCCGCTCCGATGATGGTCATCAGCACATAGACGCTGCTGGATCGAATGTGGCCCAACGGTGTCATTTGGGCCCGGTCGTGCCCAAGGCCTGAGCCACCTCGGAAACGGTGAGAAACGGTGGCAGAACTCTCAGAACCTGTGGTGCGAACAGCGAGCCGGTTAGTACGTCACGAGCCTCGCCTTCGGCCACCACTTCACCGTCTCCCAACACGATCACACGGGTAGCTATTCGAGCTGCCAGTTCGATGTCGTGGGTGGCGATTACTACCGCACCACCAGTGGCGCCATGTTCCACGATGGCGTGTTCAAGGGCTTGACGGGAGGTTGCGTCGATCCCGCGGGTGGGTTCGTCAAGTGCGAGCACTGGTGCATCGCCAACAGCCACTGCTGCGATAGCTACGCGTTGGCGTTGCCCGACCGACAAGGAACGCGGATGGCGATCAGCTAGCTCTGTGAGCCCGAGCTTGTCGAGCCACCTGTCTACGGCAGCGTTGTCGCGTTTGCCGAGCAGTTCCAGTGTGCTGGAAACCTCGGCTCTGACCGTCGATTGGAACAGTAGCGAGTCCGGTTCTTGTGGCACATGGGCCACTGGAACGTTTGCAGTCGTTGAGCCCGTACTGGGGTTCTGCGCCCCGGAGATCACACGGAGCAAAGTGGTCTTGCCGGCTCCATTACGGCCGAGCACCGCCACAATCTCGCCCTGTCGAATCTCTACAGAGGTGGGTTTCAATACTGTGCGGGCGCCGAGTTCCACCCCTGCAGCACGGGTGCAAACGAGCACGTCCCCTGCTTCGGGGCTCCTGCTTGGAAACGGATCGGATGGGGTTGAACCAGCGTTGACGTTGGCCAACTCAGAAGGGTTCTGAGCAATAGGTGGCGGGGAACGTCTAGCGAGCGCTCGGGCTTCGCGAACTGTTAGTGGAAGCGGAGACCAGCCGAGCAGTCGGCCGAGGTGAGTCACCGGTGGTGCACTGGTCAAAGGTGCCAGAACTTCAGCTGGCAATCCGTCATCGGTGATGAGACCATCGGCCATGAACAATGCTCGATCCGCGAGGGGTGCTGCGCGCTCGAGTCGGTGTTCGGCAAAGACGATCGTTGTGCCCAAGTCGTCGTTCAGTCGGCGAAGCGCCGCCATCACATCGTCGGCCCCTTGGGGATCAAGCATCGAGGTCGGCTCGTCGAGAACAAGCACTTGTGGACCCGAAGCCAACGCACCAGCCACTGCACATCGCTGGCGTTCACCGCCAGAAAGCGTTGCTGGAGAACGATCTCTCAGGTGAGCAACTCCGAGTGCATCAAGAACTTCCTCGACGCGTCTACGCATTGAACGCTCATCGGTGCCGAGGTTCTCGAGGACGAATGCGATGTCGTGTTCAACGTTGTCCACCACGAACTGGGCCTCGGGTGTCTGATGGACAAACCCGACCACATCGGCAAGATCTCGCGGTTTGTGGGTTGTGATGGAGCGTCCACAGACCACAACGTCTCCACCGAATCGTCCACCGCTCGTGTAAGGCACCAACCCGTTGATTGTTCGCAGGAAGGTGGACTTGCCCGATCCGGAGTCCCCAACTACAAGCGTGGCTGTGCCCGGTTCAAGCTCGAGATCTATCGCTCCGATCGTGTGGTCGGAGTTCGGGTACGAGTATTGGGTGTTGTGCCAGACGATGGAACCATTCTCGGCGTTCATTTGACCGCCACCGGCGCTGCCAAAAGTCCAATGAGAAGAGCCGGGAACAACGAGAATGTGGGAAAAGTCAGGGGTGTGGTTGACCACCAGAGTTGCTCGTCTCCAATCGAGGAAAGCAGCGCTAGACCTACCGGGGCCATGATCACAATGCCGGCCACCGCGTAGTCATTGCGGGCGAAGGCTCGGGGCCGATAGCGGGTGGTTCCACCAGAGTTTGAGGACAGGATCACTGCACCAACTAGAGCACACACACCTACCACGGCGAGCCCCAGTGCCAGAGAACCGCTTTGACCAATGAGTGCAACGAAACCGCTTGCCAACGCGAGCAGTGCACCAAGCCCAAGCCAGGCAGAGATCGAATCAGACCTGCCGCGAGCGTGTCGGGCGAACCCGCGTGCATCCATTGATTCCGCTAGCGATACCGCTCGTTCCAAGCCGGATTCCACAATCGGGACAGTCAGCCTGACCAGGCGGCCTCGACGGATCACTCGACCGCCAGTTCTGGCTCGGTCTGCTTCTCGTACCTCGCTAACAGCAGCCATCGTCGAAGGAACGAAAGCCAGGGCAACAGTTACGATCAGGCCGGGTTCGTGAAAGGCTCGCGGTGCGGCCTGGACCAGTTCGTGGTGTGAAGCAACCGCGTTGAAGACACCAAAGGCTCCAAGAATTCCAACCACGGCAAAGCCTTGCGCAGCGGCGGACATGACAACTTCGCCTTCGATGGTTCCTCCGACGGTGAACCCTCCGAAAAGCTGTGGCAACGTGAACGATGCAAGCGTGAACCAGAGATCTGGTGGCGGGCCATCAATAGTGGGGCTGTGGGTGGTGAGAGCGGTGAGGATCACTCGCAGAAGAGCAAAAATCACTCCCAGCCCGACCAGCAGTGGGAATGCGCGAGCGAGGGTTGTGTCTAGGCGATGAGTACTGACAACCAGGAACGAGATAGCTAGGACCAGCGCCACATACAGCGGGTTCGGCGCTATTTGGACGCACGCGCCAGCAGCGATGGCCCAGGCCAACCAAGTGACCGCGTGAAGGGAGCTAGTGGTACGCACAGAATTGGGTGAGGCTCGCGGTTGACCCCGCTAGCCGTGGCACCGTACGGTGACAGGCGATAGAGGTCGTTGGCAACCCGGAAGTTGTCGACGGTGGTTTACTTCGGTGAATCACAGGGGAAGCCGGTGAGAGTCCGGCGCTGACCCGCAGCTGTAACCGACTCTTCGGATCGGGAGCCAGGTGACCTATCTCGATCCCGGTAGCGACACTCATCGCTTCGGCCGACTCGCAAGATGCCCTCGAGGAGAAACGGGGCCAGGAGGTAGTTATGAAGATCCGCCGCTCGCTCGCTATTGGCGTTGGGCTTGGCTTGGTTGCTCCGTTGGTGGCGCCGGGTCTGGCTTCGGGCGCTCTGCCCGAGACCGATACCGCTACTCGTGCCCGGACCTGGTTGGTCACCCAACAACAGGCCGACGGTGGTTTCGAGGTAGCACAGTTCCCCGGTTTCGAAACCTCAGACGCGATCATGGCGCTCGGTTCTGTCGGCGAAGGCAGATGGGATCGAGACGCTGCGATCACTGCTGTGCGAGATGTGGAGAACTCGGGCGGTCTGAACGCTCTTGATGCCATCGACGATCTGATCGACAACGAAGCAGATCCCACCTCGGTTGCTGCTTGGGCTCGCGCCGGCAAGGTCACAGCACTGGTCGCACAGCCTTTGGGAATCGATGCAACCAGCTTTGACCCGTCAAACGACTCGGATCCAGATGTTGACCTGATTGCTCGGATCAACTCTCGAAAGAATCCCGACGGGAGTTTCGATTTCGGCGCACAGTTCAACGGTGCGCTCTACGCGGCGATCGCCATCGCCCGCTCTGGAGAGCTGGTCCCCCAAGGTCTCAAGGACCAGATTCTTGCCGGTCAAAGAAGTGATGGATCCTGGGACTACACCGGGACCACCACTGGTGGCGGCGAAGATATCGACACCACATCGTTGGCACTTCTCGCTCTCGCAATGGACGGCGATACCTACAGGAGCGTCGCAGTTGAGAATGGGTTGAAGTTCTTGGCTGATCGCCAACAAGCCTCAGGCGCTTGGCAGGCATTTGGTTCCGATGACCCGAACGCAACTTCGATGGCAACGCTTGCCATCAGCGCCTTGCGGCTCGACCCAACTACCTCGGCGTGGCGTAGCGCCGTTGGTGCATCCACCACTGGCACCTTTGGATCTCCTGTTGCATGGCTCATGTCCCAGCAGTCCACGGATGGACACATTGCTTCAGGTGGAGACTCCTGGGGTATCAACACCTTCGCTACCACCCAGAGCATGCAGGCAATCGGCCAGCAATGGTGGATCGAGAATGTCTACGGGAGCCTCTTGGAGAGTTGGTCCCAAGGTCTGGCGTCGCCAGCAGATGACTATCACAGCGGTTGGGCCACAGATGCCAATGGAGTCCTCGGCCCCAACTCTGCCATCTACTCACGTCGTCTCAGCGCTGCATCAGCGGTGGTCAATGGTCAGCGGGGTAGAGAAGCCGCAGTGGCGGATCTGTTCGACGCAGCATTTGACCGACAGGTAGATCCCAGCGGACGCGCCTACTGGAGTGCCCGACTGATCACTTTGTCCCGCCCAGAAGTTCTGGCCCGCCTCACCGGTTCCAGCGAGTTCTTCCGTCAGGCCAACAGTGATATCCCGACCTTCGTAGATGATGTTTATGGCGCAGTCCTCGGCAGGTCAGCCGATCCCTCTGGTCGAGCCTTCTGGATTGCTCAGCTCCAAGCTGGTCGTTCGGTTCAGTCTGTAGCTCGCTACATCACAGCAAGTGGTGAATATCGTCGTCTCCAGGTCACTCGATCGTTCCAGCGGATCTTGGATCGCGGACCTTCTGCGGTAGAGCGCGATCAGGGTGCGCAGCGCCTCGTGAATACCCGTGTTGAGGTAATCCTTGCTGAGTTGGCTGCGTCTCAAGAGCTGTACGACCAGTTCCCAACCGGCGTGATCGCCAGTAGCTGATGAAGCGCCGCCTACCCAACGGCGGCCAAGCCAGCCGCTACTTGTCTCTGGTTGCCCAACTCTTTGGTGCGTTGGCCGCAGTGGCAATAGCAACAGCGGGGATGCTCGCGGTCGGTGTGGTGGCCTCCAGCGCCACGCCGACCCGCCTCGCTCAAGGTACCTCTGGTTGTGTTGGAGTCGATGGCTCCGATGCTCCTAGCGGTGGCCCAAAGCGTGCGACGGTGGTTGTCGACACCGGTTCTGGCCCGGTGTGGTCCGCTTGCATTTCGTTCTCTGGCTCGATCTCGGGAATCGAGGCACTCAAGCGAGCCGAGAACGTGATCAAAGACCTAGACCCTGTTTTCGACAAGTACGGCGATCTAGGCAGTGCGGTCTGCAAGCTGCGTGACGTTGGCACGAACCCGCCGGATTGTTTGGGCAAGGCGGTTGAATACTGGGCCTTTTCCCACAATGGTCAGTTGGCTCGGGTAGGTGCGGGTGCGGTGGTGGTTAGCGACGGCGACGTTCAGGGCTGGCGCCACGGCACTGGCGGCCTGCCACGCCAAGCATCGCTCGGTACTCGGGCGTCTTCGGCTCCGCCCACAACCACCACGCGTCCTCGCCCTTCAGTCACTACCACCACACGCGTAACTGGTGTGAGTCCAACCACCACACGTCCACACAACGGTGGCGGAGTTGTAACCCCTACGAAGCCCTCAGGTGACGGTCCCAACAACTCTGGACAAAACCCTGGCGGATCGGGCAGTCAGACCGGAGCAGAGCAATCAGGTAGTGGTACTTCGGGCGCTGGGGATTCAGGCAACAAGACCAACCGTGTAGGTAGTTCCACAGCGCAAGGCGAGCTGGATGGTTCAGTAGCGGTGGCCGGCCAAGAATCGTCAAATAGCGGTGGCGAAGAGGCCTCCTCGGGCGATGAGCAGAACGGTTCGGCTGCTGGTGAGCACCAACCAGACGATTCGGAACAAGCGGCCGGCGCTTCCGGTTTGGGCAGTGGGGACTCCTCGGGACCCAAGAAATCCTCAGCTCTTGCTTCTGCTGTTGGTTTCGTGGCGGCAATTGGCTCTGTGTTCGCCATTGGCATATGGGCGAAGCGCCGTCATTGCCTTGGTTCTTCGGTGACACAGACCAAACTGTCACAGTGAGCACATAAAGTGGAATAGACCTACCATCTACAAGCGGGAAGGGGGTAGAAGTTTGGACAGTCCAGCAACTCAATTCGGCGGCCTACCAGCTTTGGACTGGCCCACGCCCTTACTTGCTGCCCTGCCTGACCTGGTAGTGGCCATGGATCCCCAAACCACCATCCTGTGGTGCAATGACGCTTCGCGTCAGCTACTGGGTCTTGATCCCCAAGACGTGATCGGTCGCTCGTTCGTAGAGTTTGTTCACCCCGAAGATTTGGCGCGCGCTGCAGAAGTCATCACCCTCACAGCAAATGGTGCATTCGACACCTATCCCAGAACTCCCGCGTTGTACCGGGTCCAGAACGTTCTAGGAGATTGGGTAGAGCTTGAGGTGAACGCCTCGACGGGCGAAGACGGATCGATGCTGATCCTGGCTCGCCCCGGCGGTGATCTAGTTGTCCTGGACAGACTTCTCGCCGCGGTTTCTGCGGGCGCCTCATTTGAGGAACAAGTGGAGATCGTGATGGATCTAGGGCGTTGGCGTCACCCAGATGAGGGTTACGCCATTCGCTACCAATCCAACAGCGGTGAGATAGAAACAATCACCAGCAATATTCAAGCGCCAATGTTGGACGTCTCCGCATACCAACAATCGCCGTGGGATCTGCTGAAGCCAACAGGTGAGGCAATAGAGATAGATCCGTTGCCATCGGAACTGACCCAACTGGGTTATGTCGCCTGTGTAGCGGTGCCGGTGCCAGACCCGGATCACGAAGAGGGTGCCTCTATAGCCATCTGGACCACCCAGACCGGGCCATCTATCTCGGGACACCGTTACGCTCTAACCAACATGGCACGTGCCCTGGAACTGGTTTTGAAACAGCGTGCCCAGATGCGTCGCTTGGAGATCGCAGCACAGATAGATTCGCTTACAGGGGTGTGTTCTCGTTCCAGGTTCTTGGAGCTTCTCAATAGGGCTGGAGATAATCTGGCTCTTCTCTACGTGGACCTGGACGGTTTCAAGGCCATCAACGATGACAGGGGTCACAGCGCTGGAGATGCCACCTTGGTTGCAGCCGCACAAGCGCTGGTTCGTTTCGCTCCGGTGGGGTCAATTGTTGGTCGATTGGGCGGAGACGAGTTCGTCATCATTTGCCCATCTGGTAACAGCCAATCAGAGGCGGAGAGTCTGGCCCAGACGATTGTGGATGGGTTTGGTTCGGCCAGAAGTGGCGAGCTCGCAGATGTTCATGTCTCCATCGGGATAGCGGTGGGCAACGGGAGCCAGACCCCCACCGAGGTGCTCCACGCTGCAGATACCGCGCTGCTCCAAGCCAAGTCATCAGGTCGCGGTCGATGGGTGAGCGCTCCAACCGCAATGTGAGACGATGAACCAATGCAGGTTCACCTAGTTGACGGTACCTATGAGTTGTTCCGCTATCACTTTGCGCTTCCTTCGCATGTGACCGCTGCTGGACAAGAGGTCGGCGCTACCCGTGGTGTAGCTGGATCCATGTTGGGGCTCTTGGAGGACGGTGCCACCCATGTAGGTATTGCCACGGACCATGTGATCGAGAGCTTCCGAAACGAGCTTTACGCGGGATACAAGGATGGGTCTGGGATAGAGCCGGAACTCAAGTCGCAGTTTCCACGACTCGAGGAACTACTTGGTGCACTCGGGTTTGTGGTGTGGCCGATGGTGCGTCACGAGGCCGACGATGCTCTGGGAGCAGCAGCGCTCATTGCCCAAGCAGACGAACGGGTTGAACGTGTGTACATCTGTACCCCTGACAAGGATCTTGGCCAGTGTGTGGGTGGCAAGGTATTCCAGATGGATCGACGAAAGGGACTCACATTCGGGGTGAGCGAGGTCACCGAGAAGTTCGGTGTGGGCCCCGAGTCCATTGCGGACTACCTGGGTCTGGTTGGAGATTCGGCCGATGGCTTTCCGGGTTTGGCCGGCTGGGGAGCCAAATCTGCTGCCACCGTCCTAGCCCGCTACGGACACATCGAGGACATTCCTTCCAACAGCGATGACTGGGATGTAACCGTGAGGGGCGCGGCCAAACTGTCCGCCACCCTCAACGAGAACCTGGACGAAGCCCTGCTGTTTCGCAAGATAGCTACGATCGACACTTGCGCACCCACGATCTCCAACGTTGATGAACTGCGTTGGACGGGGCCACGCTCAGATCTACAAGCAGTTGCCGAGCAACTCGATGCGACCGCGTTGGTGGCTAGAGCCGAGAAACTCGCGACAGCCCTGAGCTAAAGAGTTCCAAGGCTCTGGGTGGGCAAAGTAGAGACTTACGCTTCTGGCTTCTTGGCCCTGCTGGCGCTCACCCTCGGAGGCTCATTGGCCATCTTGGGATACTGCGGCGGCCAAGGGGCATCCATCATCCCGTTGTCGATGTCGCGGTCGTACCATTTGATCAGCGGTGTTATGTCTTGAGGTGCCGCATTCATGGACTCCCACGGATCGCCTTCGGCCTCCAACCTTGCAGGCACGACAGCCATGGTGAGTTCGTCAAGAATCACAGTCGGAACCTCATCCCAGCGAACAGGGCATGACACCTGGGCGCCAACCCGAGGCCTGACACACCACGCGCCGAACACGGTTTTGTGAGGTGCGTTCTGGTTGAAGTCCACGAAGACGCGGGTACCTCTGTCCTCTTTCCACCATTGGGCAGTGATCAGCTCCGGGTGGCGCCGTTCAAGTTCTCGTGCCACCGCAACTGCGGCGGAACGAACCGCGTAGCCGTCCCAGTTGGGAAGAAGTCGAACGTAGATGTGAAGTCCTCGTGAGCCGCTGGTCTTGACGTAGCTCTCGATGCCTTCTCCATCAAAGAGTTCCTTCGTGAGCAGGGCGGTGCGTTGGACCATCTCGAAGGTGACTCCGGGGCCGGGGTCTAGATCGATTCGAAGTTCATCGGTCTGATCCGGTGTCGCCGCCAGGAATGGCCAGGGATGAAATCCTAGACACCCCATGTTCACAGCCCATAGAAGGTGAGCCAGGTCCGCAATCACGAGTGCGTTGGAGGTGGTGCCGTTGGGTGTCGATACCTCAGTTGTCTCGATCCACTCCGGTGCGCTGTCAGGCACACGTTTCTGAAAGAACGATTTACCGTGGGCTCCGTCAGGAAAGCGCTGCATGAGCGTGGGTCGTCCGCCCAACGCGGCCAGGATCGGTCCCTCAATCTGCTGGTAGTAGCGGACCAGATCAAGTTTGGTCTCACCCCGAGTCTTGAAGAAGACCTTGTTCGGGTTGGTTATACGAACTTCTCGACCACTGGCCTGCACAACTACAGCGTCATCGCTCACGTTCTGACCGTATCGCTAGCTAGGCGGTCTTGCTTGCGTGGACGCACCGCTCGGTTGCCAGTGAGGCGTGTTGCGGTAGTGCTCGTGGGGTTCAGGTGTTGGCTCGCCATTCGCTGAGTACTGCTTCGATTGTTCTACGTCCGAGTGGTCTCAGAACGTTTCGTTCGGTGCTGTTCGCCAAATAGGCAATCCCCATGGACAAAGCCCATGCCCGGCCTCTACGAATCATGTCCTCGTCACCGCCACAGGCTGTGTCCAGAAATCGTTGACGGCTGTCTCCCTCAAACGTCGTCCACGCGGTGAAGAGGTCTGTGGCCGGGTCCCCAGAGGTGAGATCACCAAAGTCGATCACCGCGCTCAATGAACCGTTGCGCACTATCAGGTTCAACGGGTGTAGATCTCCGTGAACCCACCGATCTACACCGGACCATGGTGGGGTGCGCAGGTGGTCGATCCAGCAGGTCTCTATCTCGTGAAGGTCAAGCCCGACCTGCTCCGGTACGGAACCATCGAAGGTGGCCAACTGTTCGAGAGTCTGTGCGGAGCGTTCTTCGAGAGCGACACCGCGATATGGATTGGTCGGGGCATTGTTCGGAGCTGGTAACGCCAAGGCCGCCACGAATTCACCAAGTAGAGACGCAGCAAGAAGCGGATCCTCAAATGGCTCATAGAGCGCTGCAGAACCCTCGAACCATTCAATGATGCTCCAGTGCCAGGGGTATAGATGGTCGGGTTTGCCAACACGTATGGGCGTCGGGATCGGGATCGGAAGATGGGGACCGAGCTCAGCCATCCAGCGCTGTTCGGAACGTATCAAGGGTTCCGCCACCGCTCGGGTTGGGAGCCTCACCGCCAATGTGTCTCCAAGGCGATACATGACGTTGTCCCAGCCCTTTCCTACCTCCATGAGTTCAAGATCGGCCAGATCGCCATGTTGAGAAGCCACAAGGTGGCGAACCAACTCGATGGGTACTGGCGCCCATTCCATTGGGTCCCTCGGCCAACGCATGTCAACAGTGTGGCCCTTCGCCCTACAGTCGATGGTGTGTCATGGCTCCCCAAGCGTTCTGCGCCTCCGACAATTGTCGCGGCTTCCGATTGTGAACGGTGCCGAGATGGCTGGATAACTCAGCCGGCCAACACGGTGTCGAGCCTGGCGTATGTGGCTGGGGGTCTTGACCTCATGGGCCAGCCGGATTCAGATCGTGCCTTTGCATTGGCCATGGTTGGGGTTGGGATTGGCTCGGTTGCTTTGCACGGCCCTGGTGGAGTTCTGGGCAAATGGGCTCATGATGCTTCGCTGCTATCGATGCTTGGACTGTTGGCGCTAGCTGACCTGACAGTGGCAGAGGGGCGACACAAACCGCGCGGAGCAGTCGCCGGGATTGTTGTGGCTTCGATGCTTGGAGCGCTTCCTTCTGCAACGGACATTTCGCAGGCGGTGGCAGGGGCGTTGGCAGCGTCCGCCGAAACACGGCGCTTCTTACGTAAACGAGCAGCCCGCGAGGCCGGGGTAACTGTGCCCTTGTGGGTTCTTGGTGGCTCGCTGCATGTTCTGGGTAGAACTGGTCAGCCGCTGTGTCGCGAGGATTCGCTACTTCAAGCACATGCGGGTTGGCACGTTGTATCAGCCGCAGCGTTGTGGAGCCGGCGCCACTTCTGATGCGGGTTCAGACCTGAGTTGGGTTCAGGCCTGGGCGGCCTCGGCGCGGGCTTGAGCTACGGCACGGGCTACGCCAGATAGATCTGGCAGATGATCCTCTGCGGTGTCTATCCCCGATGCCACTAGGCCTCCCCACACAAAGGCGACCAGAGACTCAAGAAACTCATTGAGGTCCTGGCTACCCGAGCGAGTCCACCATTCAGTAGCGGTCACAACGGCGCCGAGGGTGGCATAGGCCAGACCCACAGGATCTTTGGCTCCGAGGGATTTGATCAGCGCCGCGATGGGCTCGGTGATCTCAGTGACGAGTGCTTCGCCGTCTGCATGGCGAATCACAAACCGATAGATCTCGGGATCCTCGGCGATGAAATGAACAAATACAGCAAGGCTGCCGCTGGTCACCTCGTAGGCGGTGAGTGGCTGTTGAACCAGTTCAGCAAAGCGGGTCATCAGCCGAAGGCCGTATCTCTCGATCAGAGCCTCGGTAAGGCCGCCCTTGCCATCGAAATTGTCGTAAAGAGTTGCCTTGGAAACGTTGGCCCGCTCGGCAATCTGCTCCATTGAAACATCCGGACCGATCTCTCGAATTGCCGACTCGGCGCCGGTGAGGAGATTGGCACGACGCTCTAGAGGGTCCTGTTGTGCGCCTCGAGGGCGTCCGGGTCTGCGTCCGCTAGCCATGGTTCAACAAATCTAGAGGAGCGAAGCTCTCGGCCAAGGATTGCAACCGACCAAAAATCGGTTTAACCTTCTGGTCATGTCTCCAACTCCAGTGGCTGAGCGCGTAGAGCGCCTAAGTAGAGCATCGGTTCGTCGTTCCATCGAGCCAGACATCGACATCATTGGCTCAGTCGGTGAGGGTCAGGTCATTCCCGACGAACTGCTTTCAGTTGCTGGATTGGACCTGAATCTGACTTCGCAGCAGAAAGCAGCGCTGAGCCGTGAGGAAGTGGCCTCGATGCTCGATGCCGGCGTGCGTTTCGAGGCGATCCTCGAAGCAGGATTCGCGCTTCAGATCGCCGGGATGAACGACCTGACCGACCCCCGTCTCACCTACCTATGTCATGAGATTGGCGAAGAGACACGCCATCAACGGGCTTTTCAGAGGGTGATCAGAGACCTGGCCCCCAAAGCGAGCAATCCTTTGGCAGCTAGTTGGTGGCTCCAACGCCTTGACCGTCAGATGTCTGGATGGCTGATCCGCCACCACGCTGCTCTCTATGTGATGGTCCTGGCTGGCGAGGAAATCCCCGATCTGCTTCAAAAGCTTGCCTCAGAACATCCAGACACGGACCCATTTCTCGCAGAGGTGAACCGCTATCACCGCCAAGAAGAGGCTCGACACCTGTCGTTCGCTCGAGCGATGCTCCCTGAGTTGTGGGAAAAGGCGGGTCGTTTTGAACGGATGATTATCAGGTATGTGTTGCCGATCGGAATTCGTCAGATGTTCGAGTTCATGGTGCATCCCGGGGTTTATGAGGTAGTTGGTCTCAACGGGTGGGACACCTGGAAGGCGGCAAATGCAACCACACAACGCCAAGCCATTCGTCACGAGGCAACCCGTCCGGTGCTGGCGGCCCTAATAGATGCAAGGGTCCTGTCGGAGCGTCAGATCCCGAAGGCTTGGAACGAGTTGGTAGGCCAGTAGCGAGATCCAGAGCGAGGTCCGAAAGCGAGTGGTAGACAAAGTTCCATGAGCTTCAATCCATACGTCTTCTTCTCTGGTAACTGCGCTGAAGCATTTGCCTTCTACTCCAAGGTGTTCGGGGTCGAGCCTCATGTTCTGACAAATGCCGAGGTTCCGCCGGGCACCGAACTGATGCCGGGATCCGAGCCGCACCACGTTATGCATGCGGCGATCGACATTGGTGGCTCCTTGTTGATGGGATCCGATGACCCAACCGGCGATGGTGGGGCGAAGACTGGAGTAGCGGTTGTGTTCACCGCTGCAGATGCTGACGAGGTGAAGCGGATTGTTTCTGAACTGGCCGAGGGTGGCGAGTTGCAGATGCCGGTAGAAGAGACCTTCTGGTCTCCTGCATTCGGCGCTTTGGTCGACCGGTTCGGGGTGCCTTGGATGATCGACTGTCCTGCTCTGGAGGTCGATGCTTCGGACGACTCGGTCTGAGCCTTTTGCACGTCGCGGGCGCCGCCACCTTTGGTGCCTCGTACAAAGAGCACCCCCAACGGGATTCGAACCCGTGTTA
>JAGQSI010000209.1 GCA_020439605.1 Acidimicrobiales bacterium
GTGGTTGACCGCCACCCGGTAGCCAACGACCCCGTGCTCACCCGGCGGCGTGCCGGTAGCGATACTGGTAAGAGCGGTAGCTGTGGTGGACGGCGAGACACTCGTAATGGGACCGCCGGTCATGGAACTCAGGCACGGAGCGAGGTGCTTTCGTTCTTGGAGCTGTTCCCAGCCCAGCCCATCTAGAACCAACAGCACCACTTGAGACGCATCGAGTGCAATCTCGGGCATCCAAGCGGGCTCATCGGCCCCGCCATCTAGCAATGCCGGAACAATGTTCGAAATGCATGCCCCCGAGTAATCGGGGAGGACCAATTGATCCACGGCGATCCTTCCTGCGAAACCGAAAGAGACGCTACCGCGCGCAGAGCCGACTACCTCACGTCGAACGCCAACTTCGCATAAAGCAGCCCAACAGGCGCCATACCTCCTAGGATGCCCGCCGTGAAGGTGTCCACCAGAGGCGACTATGCGTGCCGAGCCCTGCTGTCGCTCGCGCTGCATGCCGATGGCAACCCAACCTCGGTGCGAGACATTGCGGAACGCACCGCGCTCCCCCAGCCATATCTGGAGCAGATCCTGTTGGCCCTCAAAGGTGCCGGCATCGTCAGCTCGAAGCGAGGCGTGGGCGGCGGATATGTCCTTGCCAGACCAACGAATGAGATCACGCTTGCTCAGATTGTGAGCGCGGTGGATGGACCAATCGTTATCGGCGACTTCGGAGAACCGCATCAAGACGGAGCTTGCGACCACGAAGGCCAGTGCGTGTTGCTCGCGGTATGGGCCAACGTGGGCGAATACATGCGACGCCACCTTGAGGCCATGACTCTCGCCGATATCGCTGAAATGGCCAGGGGCGAAGCACCGTGGCCCGAGCCGATCATCTAGAGCTCAATCAGCTCCTCCCAACCCGGCTCTAGGACAACCGATCCAGAACTTCGGCGAGGTCTTGAGGCAATTCAGAAGTGAACTCCAGGTGCTCACCGGTTAGCGGATGATCGAAGCCGAGCAACTCTGCATGTAGGAACGGTCTGGGGCACTGCAACGACTGACGGACCCCGTTGTAGCGAGAATCACCCACGACCGAATGGCCAATGGCCGAAAGATGCACCCGGATCTGATGAGTGCGACCGGTCTCAAGGTGACATTCAAGTTCTGCAACCACAGTTGGTTCTTCAAACAGGTGCACCACCTCATATCTGGTGCGCGCAGGCTTTCCTTTTGCAGTGACCGCCATTTTGGTCGGGTGACGTGGCGAGCGACCGATAGGGGCATCTACGACACCCCTTGAGGAACTTGGGTGCCCCCAGACCAAAGTCCTGTAGCGACGATCTACGCTTCGCTCAGCTAGCTGCGAGACAAGACTCTCATAGGCGAGTTGGGATCTAGCGACGCTCAGCAGTCCAGACGTGCCTTGGTCCAGGCGATGAACAATTCCTGGGCGCTGCGGATCTCCGACCTCAGCAATTTCGGGGAACAAGGCCAAAAGAGCGTTGACCAACGTTGAGTCACTATGGCCAGCACCTGGGTGCACCACCAGATCGGCTGGCTTGTCCACCACGATCACGTGCTCGTCCTCAAACACGACAGGCACGTGAATGGAACTGTCTGGGGCAGGCAGAACTGCCTCGGCCTTGGTTGGAACAAGGATCTCGAGCGTTGAACCCTCCTTGACCCGTTCGGCACCTTTGGTGCTCACGACGCCGTTCATGGTCACCGCACCGCTTTGAACCAGCTTCGTGGCTTCGGTTCGGCTCAGGTCCGTCACCATGGACACAACTCGATCCACCCGCTCGCCATCAAGAGCGCTCGGGACCTCAACCAGTACTGGGTCCAGCGATTCTGGATCGGTCATTGCGTTACGTCTTCCGGGATCCGGAAACTGGCGAGCACCAATAAGAATCCGCCAACGACAACAAATGCGTCTGCGAGGTTGAACACAGGCCAGAACTGGAAATCTATGAAGTCCACGACACCACCGTGCAAGAAGCCTTCCTGACCTCGAAAGGCACGGTCGATCAGGTTTCCAATTGCTCCACCTGCGATAAGCCCAGAAGCAACAGCACCAATGGTGGTTCTACTTGTGGCACCTAGTGACAAGCCCACCACAACTGCCAGAGCGAGCAGACTGATCCATGGCCCAAGCCCCTTGCCGGTGCCCATACTGAACGCAACACCGGTGTTGAAGAACAAGTTGAACTGGAGCTTCCATACAACCGATATAGGCCCATCCGCTAGTGCGTTCACCGCCCAATGTTTGGACATTTGGTCCAAAACAATTGCGCTGACACCCACTATGGCGATCAATCCCAGCCGACGAGGACCTAATCCGCGGTGGGTGTTAGTTGTGCCTGAGTCGGCTACATCGGGATCTGTCACTGACTGATTCTCATCGCCTGCCGAAGCCGCCGACCTTGTATTCAACTCGTTCTCTGGCCCACGGGATTGCCTCAAGACGTTCCTTGGGTATGGGGAGATCGGATGCCTCACAGATTCCATAGGTACCGGCTGCGAACTTGGCCAATGCGTGGTCTATCTCTTCGACCGCACTCCTGGCCTGAGCTGAAATCTGTAGATCTCGCTCGCGTTCCATGCTCAGGGTGTCGCCTTCGCCGGACTCTTCGTCAAACTGCACGTCACCCGACTCGAAGTCTGCAACGAGAGCGCTTGCTTCGGCCTCAAGAACTTCGGCCTGGTGGATGTAGGTAGCGCGCTCTTCAAGGAGCGCCTTCTCCTGCGCCTTCAAGAACGACGCCGAGAATGCGGGCCGTTTGGCGACCGCCTTCTTGACTGGAGCCTTCTTGGCCGGGGCCTTCTTAGCTGGCGCTGTCTTCTTGGCCGGAGCCTTCTTAGCTGCCGCCTTCTTGGCTGGAGCCTTCTTAGCTGCCGCCTTCTTGGCCGGAGCCTTCTTAGGGGCCGCCTTTTTGGTTGGCGCTGCCTTCTTGGCGCCGGCTCGAGGTGCCATCAGATCAGCCTCTGCGTCCGAAGCGCCAGCCTCGACGGTCCTCGTCCTCAAAGAGCGCATCGTTACTGGGCGCTAGTACCTCGTCTCGTGGTCCCAGCGGTTCCTCGTCTGAGATGGCCTTGCGTAATTCAGCTAGGAACGGATCATCGTCGGATTGTTCAATCTCGACTGCGCTCACTGGCTCGGTTGGAGGACCGGGATCGATCACTCCAGGCTCTTCATGGTCTACAACCTCGTCCAGCGAAATAGGTAGAGGCTCAGGATCTGGTGCAGCCGCTGGTTCCTCGTTGCTACCGGTATCGACATCGGCCTCGGGCTGGAGATCGAGCTGAGCCGCAGGCTCACTTGCGGACTCATCAACAGCTTCTTGGCTCTCACCCGCTTCTGGCTCTTCGTCAGTTTCTGGTTCGGTGTCCACAACACCGTCTTCAGGGTCCTGAACGCTAGGGTTTTCGCCTTGCCCAGATTGAAGATCTGAGAAATCCGGAAGGTCAGGGTTTGCCAGAGTGGGGACTGGAGCCATCCGGAAACCTGATGGATCATCAAGGATGGTTTGCAACTCTGTCACCGTTGAAGCCAACTGGCTCCGCTGCTCCTCGACATGGCGTTCGAGAATGTTCACGTCGGAACGGAGACGCTCGCGTGTGCCTTCGAGTTCACCGATCTCTGAGGCGAGACGACTTCTGGCCTCCAAACGATCCTTCTCGGCGTCTGCTTGAGCTGACTCCTTTGCGCGTTGTGATGCAGTGGAGGCTTCTTCGTTGAGAAGCGCCGCCTTCTCCTCTGCTT
>JAGQSI010000210.1 GCA_020439605.1 Acidimicrobiales bacterium
GTTCCACATTTCCTGTATCCGGGCCGTCATGTCAGCGAGCACATTCCCGAGATGGTGGCCGAGTGCTCACAGCGACACAGCGATGTGGTCATTCAACTGGCGCCGAGTACTGGCGAATCGCCGGCGATGGTCGAGCTTGTGGCAACCATTGTGAGAGCCGGACTCGACAGTACTGAGCAGTTGGACCCCTGAAGGGTCCGATCCAGTCGCTTCGTAGTTGTTCGTCCGGAGCGTTACTCGACGATGGTGTAGGCCGGGTTGACCAGGATCAGACGGCCGCGCTCACTGCGACCCACCCCTTCAATCAACAATCTGCGTCCCGGGTCAACCCCGCCGATACGGCGCCGACCTGTGAACACGGCCACCGCGCGCCCGCTGCCGTCGCTGATCGTGACCTCAAGAGATGGCGATCCTGCTCGGGGCACGACCTGTAGCCCTTGGACCTCGCCGGCGATCAATACATGTGTGCGGGTCGGAGCAGTGGAAATCGGTTGCACCCCAAGGTCCTTGAAACGATCCTGGAGGCGTTCACCCTCTATGTCGTTGATCGATTGGGTGAGCTTGCTGCGCAGCTTTTTCAGCACAGCGCACACTGTTTCACGATTGGACCCCAGCGGCAACGTCGAGACACAAATCTGGTCTAGGTTCGGACGTCTCCACACAACACAAGGACGCAGCACCAATGGGATTCTTGGACAAGGCCAAAGACGCGATTCAGGGCAAAGAGGCACAGCTCGACTCTGCGATAGACAAGGCGGCGGACCTGATCGATGACAAGACCGACCAGAAGCACTCGAAGCAGATAGATCAAGCAGCAGAAAAGGCAAAGGATCTTGTTGAGAAGCTCGACGAGAGCGATGAGGTCAAATAGCTAGAGATTCACATCGCTTTCGGGTGTGCTCAGGTGCGATCATTGAGGATCACCCAAGCGCCAACAACGAGCCGAGTTGCTCGACGCCTTAGGAATCGGAGTTCCATATGAAACGTCTTGGTGGCATGGACGCGATGTTCCTGAGTTGCGAAACGCCTTCTATGCATCTCCATGTGGTTGGCGTATTGCTGCTCGATCCGCCCCAAGGTCCTGAGGCTGATCCCCGCGACGCGCTCAAGAGACTCGTCGGCGAAAGATTGGCCTTGTTGGCACCATTTCGTTGGCGTCTAGTTCAGGCGCCGGGCGCAGTAGCAGGACCAAGTTGGATCGAGGACCCAGAATTCTCCTTGGACAATCACATCCGCTTCGAACGTTTGGCTTCTCCAGGAGACAGCGAAGCGCTCGAAGCTCTGATCGGAGACATAGCGGGGGTACTTCTGGACCGTTCCAAACCGCTGTGGGAGATGACCCTGGTGGATGGGTTGGACGATGGCAAGGTTGCGGTGATCACAAAACTCCATCACGCGCTGATGGATGGAAGTGCCGGCGCGGACATCATGGCCCACCTGTTCGACCTCACACCTGAGGTTCGCGCCCCTGAGGGAGTGGACCAGTGGAACTCCGAACAGATCCCTTCCACGTGGAAGTTGATAGCGGCAGTTCCGAGTGGGGTATTCAAACGGCTCAGCGCCATTCCGGGTGCAGTGGCTGGAACCGTTGGCGGAGTACGCGGCTTTGTTGGCTCCGCGTTCCCAAAGGTGGATGGGGTACGTCAGTTCAGTGGTGCTCCCCGCACTCCCTATAACGACGCTCTCACCCCGCGCCGCGTTGTTTCGTTGGAAACTTGTTCGCTCTCCGAGGTTAAGCAGCTCAAGAACGCGCTCGGTGTGACCGTCAACGACGTGGTTCTTGCCGCAGTGGCATCAGCCATGCGAAACGGTTTGCTAGAAATTGATGGCCTTCCCGATCGACCAATGATCGCTGCGGTGCCAGTTGCGGAACGTGGCGATGGCGAAGGCGGCTTTGGTAATCAGACCTCGATGATGATGGTTCCGCTACCAACCCATATCGCAGATCCGCTTGAGCGAGTCCAGTGGGTACACGAGGCCGCTGCGCAAGCCAAGGACAGTTACAAAGAAATGGGCTCGGATTTCATTGAGTCCTGGGCTCAGGTATTGCCGAGTTGGATGGTGTCGGTTGGTTCTAGGGCTTGGGGCACGCTCGGGCTGGCCAAGCGGGTTCCTCCGGTTTGCAATGTTGTGGTGTCCAACGTTCCCGGGCCTCCGATCCCGCTCTACATGGCCGGCGCCCGAGTTGCCGCAACCTTCCCGCTGGGGCCGCTGTTGGAAGGTGTCGGTGTCAACATCACGGTTCTCAGCCAGGACGACGATCTTCACGTCGGAGTAATTGCCTGCCCAGACATCGTGTCCAACTCGGATGCCATTGCGGCGGGGGTGGGCGCAGAGATCGCCGAGTTGCTCGAAGCGGTTGAGGCCGCAGGGTAACGCTGAGGAAGTAACGCTTAGGCCACGATCACAACCGGCGTGCCGCGCTCCGCGAGGGGAATGAGCGCACTCACATCTTCGTTGGTCATGCGTACGCAACCGTTGCTTGCCGGCTTGCCGATCAGCGACGGTCTGTTGGTTCCGTGGATGGCGATCTGACCGTTGCCTCCACCAAACGAGTCATAGACCTCTGAAAACCCGGTGACACTGATCTGGTAGGCGCCGTAGGGGCCGTTCTGGTTGGTGGGTCGAGTGAGAATGTCCACGTAAAAGGCCCCGAGGGGGGTGGGAGTGGATGCCTTGCCGGGGGCGATCGGAGCTTCGAATATTGCCTTGGAGCCGTGAAACACCTGGAGTCGTTTGGCCTCCAGCTCAACCAAGATGTGGTTGGGGACAGTTCTGAGCGTGACATCTGAGTGTCGGATCCAAGCGGTGGCACCGTTTGGTCTGGTGTTGATCTGTACCTGGAGCCAGTCCCCTTGCTTTTCTCTCACCAACATCACGAGGCGGTAGCCCTCGACAGTTGGGTGAGGCAGGGTTCTAGCGGTGGGTACACGCACCCCCGGAGCCGAGTAGATCGGTACTTCGGGCGAGATGGCATCTGCCACTGTGAACGAGGTTGGCCACGGCGGCCCTATTGGTCCTGATACGCCGATTCCAGTGGCGGGATCCAAGCCTGGCAACAAGGTGGTGGTGGTAGGCCAAGCCCCGCTCAACTCGCCTTCGAGTGGGCCCGCTTCAATAGCTCCCGCGACCGCATCAATATTTCGAGGGCCACGAAGCGTGGCTGCCCCGACTCCGAGCACCCCAGCGCCAACGGCACTCGCAGCCAAGCCACTCATGAGACGGCGACGGGTCAGATCCACCCAGAACACGGTACCG
Source organism: Acidimicrobiales bacterium (assembly GCA_020439605.1). GTDB lineage: Bacteria > Actinomycetota > Acidimicrobiia > Acidimicrobiales > Iamiaceae > Aquihabitans. The sequence goes on from JAGQSI010000210.1 coordinate 3,259, forward strand.
GCCAAAACGTATCGACGGGCAGGCAGGGCGCTGGCACCGGTGCCAGCGGTGGTGGAGGCGGGGACCCGCGGAGTCTTGCTCAGCCGATCAGTAGGGCGACTACCTCGTCCTCTGCATCCGGGGTGGTGAGAACCAGTACCTCATCTCCGGCTCGCAGGACTGTGTCGCCGTGGGGAACAATTACATGGTCATCACGAATGACAGCTACCACGGTTGAGTCTCTAGGAAGACCAAGCTCGGCAAGGTCCTTGCCGTTGGCTGGACTGTCGGGCGCAAGGGTTGCTTCAGAGAGGCGAGCACGGCCTCCTTCGAAGGACAACAAGCGCACCAACGATCCAACTGAGACCGCTTCTTCAACCAGGGCTGTGAGCAGATGAGGGGTTGAGACCGATACGTCAACACCCCACATCTCGTTGAACATCCATTCGTTCTTGGGGTTGTTCACTCGGGCAACAACTCGAGGTACCGCAAACT
>JAGQSI010000211.1 GCA_020439605.1 Acidimicrobiales bacterium
ACCAAGGTTCAGGCCGCAGACGGGTTCCAAGCGGTGGACAAGGCTTACGAGAAGCTGGAGCACCAGTTGCACAAGCTGAAGACAAAGCTGAATCGCCGTCACCATGGAAGACCAAAGAACTACAAGGGCAGCGATGCTCTAGGTGCAGTAGCAGTCCTAGAGGAGCAGGAGCCAGTAGTCATTGACGAAGAGGTTGAGGACGACGGTTTCCCAAGGATCGTCAAGTCCAAGCGATTCGCCATTCATCCGATGTCAGCAGACGAGGCAGCGGAACGCATGGAGTTGCTCGGCCACGGCTTCTTCTTCTTCACCAACATTGAGACATCTCGCGCCGCAGTTATCTATCTGCGTGAAGACGGCCACCTCGGGCTCATCGACGAAGCAGATTGATCTAGGTCAGTTGCTGTTGGGTTCTATGCCCTGAACCGGGGGCAAAATGCATAGAACCCAACAGCACTGCTGATCAGCCCAAGGGCGCAACCAGGTCCAGGTCCTCAACCGAGGGGCAGCGCCAGAACGAGCCAGTGTCTGGTGTGGTGAAGTCCAACAGGCGGTCCACGATGGCATCATCCACCATTCCGTACATCTGACGCATCTGCATGTCGTGGCGAAGCGTGTCCGCTCCGAACGATACGAACATCAGCCCCTGTTCTCCCGCGGTTGCCCATGGAACACTGCGGCGATACACCATGAGTTCTTCACCGCTTTCGTCGGCCACTTCCGCTCGAGCGATGTGAGAGTCGGCCGGCTTGGACTCGAGCTTGGCACTGTCGGGTTTGGCTCTGCCGATCACGTTCTGTTGTTCCGGCACGCTCAGTTCGGCGAACTGCTTCAGGGCGTGAGTGAATCGCAGGGTGACTGCAAGGCTTGATCCTGCGCTAGGTGAATCGTCGCCAACTACGGCTTCGCGTGGTGCATCGTCTGGGAAGGGGTTAGCGGTTCCGTCGATGAAGCCGGTCATGTCTCTGCTGTCGTGATACACGAAGCCACCTAGGTCGAGGTCTACGACGCACACGGTGCTCAAAGCGCTGTGCACCTGTCGGGCAACGTCGATCACAAGGTCGGTTGAGTTGCCATGCACCCACACCCAGACATCTCGTTGAGTGCTTGGTGCTACATGGACATCCCCGGGTGACGAATAGCCGGGGAAGGGCTCAATTGCTTCAAGTTTGAGAAGCTCAAGGGCGTTAGGGCCAAGGCCAATCACCAAATTTGTTCCGCCGTTGGTGCGTTGCTCAACGTTGCTTGCTCTTACCTTGCCAAGAGCTGCACTCAGTTCCGAAGCGGTTGTTCCTGGCTTTAGCGAAGCCTCGAGGTGATGGTGGATTCCCGTGCCTTCTGCGAAAATTCCGTGCTGATAGCGAGCCATGTCCGTCCTCCTTGAGCGGCTTTGCGCCGTGGTGAGAGCGAGCTTAGGGCCGATCCCAGGATTGTTTCGTAACGCAGCATCTTGCGAATGCTCGCTCGGTGCCTACACTCGTTTTCCTCATGGCTGTTCTCGACAAGCTCCTACGTGTTGGTGAAGGCAAGAAGGTCAAAGCCCTTCAAGGTCTCGTCCCAGACATAAACGCCCGCGAACCAGAGTTCCAGAAACTCTCGGATGACGAACTCAAAGCAAAGACCACCGAGTTCCGTCAACAACTCGACAACGGTGCGGACCTCACCGACATCTTGATAGACGCCTTCGCCACCGTGCGCGAGGCCTCAAGTAGAACCATTGGTCAGCGTCACTATGACGTTCAGATGATGGGTGGTGCGGCGCTTCACTACGGCTGGGTGGCCGAGATGAAGACCGGTGAAGGCAAGACCCTGGTTTCTACCTTGCCGGTTTATCTGAACGGCCTAACCGGCAAGGGGCTTCACGTCATTACCGTGAATGACTACCTCGCCAAGCGTGACGCCGAATGGATGGGGCAGATCCACGGTTGGTTGGGATTGACCATCGGGTTGATTCTGCCGGGGGAGAACACTTCACCGGATGAAAAGCGTGCCCAGTACGCGTGCGATATCACCTACGGAACCAACAACGAGTTTGGCTTCGACTACCTCCGAGACAACATGGCGGTGCGGGCCTCACAAAAGACTCAGCGTGGCCACGTCTACGCGATAGTCGATGAGGTCGACTCAATTCTGGTGGATGAGGCCCGTACCCCTTTGATCATCTCAGGGCGCGTGGCAGATGCCGCCAAGCTCTATTACAAGTTCGCCAGCATCGTTCGTGGTCTCAAGCGAGACGTGGACTATGACGTGGACGAAGAGAAGCGAATCGTTGCGCCAACCGAAGAAGGTGTGGCCAAGGTAGAGGCCGCGCTCGGCCTTGAGAATCTCTATGACTCGGTGCAGCAGAACCTTGTGCATCAGTTTCAGGCCGCGCTCAAGGCCAAGGAGCTCTATAAGAAGGACAAGGACTACATCGTTGCGCACAATGAGGTGAAGATCGTTGACGAGTTCACCGGTCGTATCCTCGAAGGGCGTCGCTGGTCCGAAGGTCTTCACCAGGCGGTTGAGGCCAAAGAAGGCGTGAAGATCAAAGAGGAGAACCAGACCCTCGCAACCATCACGCTGCAGAACTACTTCCGTATGTACGACAAGCTCGCCGGAATGACCGGTACTGCGGTTACGGAGGCCGCCGAGTTCGCCAGTACTTACAACCTTCAGGTTGTGCCGATCCCAACTCATCGTGAGTTGTTGCGTAAGGATCAGGCCGATCTCATCTACAAGACCGAGGACGCCAAGTTCGAAGCGGTCGCCGAGGACATTGCCGAACGTTATGAGACCGGTCAGCCGGTTCTTGTGGGCACCATTTCGGTTGCAAAGTCAGAGAAGCTCAGCCGGCTACTCGACAAGCGTGGCATCCAACACGAGGTTCTCAACGCAAAGCAGCACACTCGAGAAGCAGAGATCGTTACCCAGGCTGGTCGCCTTCACAGCGTGACCGTAGCCACCAACATGGCCGGTCGTGGTGTGGACATTCTTTTGGGTGGTAATCCAGAAGGTCTTGCCCACCGTGATCTTGTCGCCAAGGGTGTAGATCTCGACACTGAAGAAGGCCAAGCCGAGCTAAAAGCTCTTACGGCTAGTTACAAGGCGGAGACAGACGCAGAAGGCAAGCAGATCAGAGAGCTTGGCGGCCTCTACGTCTTGGGCACAGAGCGTCACGATTCTCGTCGTATCGACAATCAGCTCCGTGGCCGTTCGGGTCGTCAGGGTGATCCGGGCGAAAGCCGTTTCTACCTGTCGCTCGAAGACGATCTGATGCGGTTGTTCGCTACGGGAGCGATGAACTGGGTGATGGGCAAGGCTTTGCCCGATGATGTTCCGATTGAGGCACGCATGGTCACCAAGGCCATCGAACGTGCTCAAAACACCGTTGAGCAGCGCAACGCCGAGATCCGTAAGAACGTTCTCAAGTACGACGAGGTCATGAATGAGCAGCGCAAGGTCATCTACAAGCGCCGCGACCAGATCCTCGAAGAGACCAACCTGCGTGACGAAACCATCGACTACCTCGACGACGCAATCGATGGCGCCGTATCTACCTACTGTGTCGCCGATGTAAGAGACGACTGGGATCTAGAAGGTCTTCATACCGAGATTTCTTCATTCTGGCCAACCGAACTCACCACCGGTGATCTCGACGAAGTCCGCAATACCGACGAGATCCGCGAGGTGCTTCGCACAGAGGCTCTTACCTATTACGAGCAGCGTGAGGTGGAACTCGGCGAAGAG
>JAGQSI010000212.1 GCA_020439605.1 Acidimicrobiales bacterium
ACCAGCACCGGTACAGCGCGCCGGTCACCGACGCCCCGTTGACGCAGCTCTGCCAAGGTCGCCACCGAGAACCCGGCGGCCTCCAGATCAGCCAGAAGACCCGCCGCCGCCTGGCCGTAGCGACGCCGGTTCTCGTCCTCCTGCAACTTCCACTGGCGCTGGCGCTCCTGGTGCTCGGGCTTCTGCTCCAGCTCATCGAGCAGCTCACCGGCAGTGCGCGCCCGCTGGCCTCGCGCCGTCACCCCGGTTCCTCCCAGGGGTCGCCGAGGAGGTACCCGACCGCCACTCCCAGCTCACGTCCAAGGCGGAGCATCTCACCACGGAGCGCGCCTGGGAGTTCGCAGTCGTACTCGTAGACCTGCGTGCAGAGTGTCTCCAGAGCGATTGTCCACTCCCCGGCGCCAATGAGTACGGAGATGCTCTCGATGTCGTGGTCGGGAACTCCCGCGACCTGATCGAGCACGGCCCGAAGCTCGTCTGCGACTACGGGGGCGGCCATCACAACGGGAAGGCGGTGATGATCCCCTCACCGCCGGGCTCGAGAATCACGCGGATGTTGACGCCTCCGCGGACGCCGTCCACGTAATAGCGGACCGGATCACCAGCCTTGGTAAAGGCTGCGCCGGGCTTACCAGTCTGCTGGATCCATCGAAGATTCGGATCTGTGGCGATGTCGGACACGTGGTGCAAGATCTGGTCGTCCGACCACGAGCGTGGGAACGCCGACTTTCCTGGTGCGCCGGGCCATCTGTGCCCGTCGAGGATGTGTGTACGACGAGCGGAAGGTGACAGGTCGACGAGGTCGTCTGCCATTCTTGGGGTAAGCGGCAGAGTGGTGGGTCTGGGTATTCCGGCTATTGGTGTTGTTGCTGCGCCTAGGGCTGCGTTTTGGGTGAAGTCGTTGTATGACCAGCCTGTGGTGATGTCTTCCCAGCTTCCTCCGGCGAGCGCGATCCCGATGGAGGTAGCGGCGCGGTCTATGACATATGTGCAACCTGCGAGGCTGGCTCCGCCTGCTGGGGTGAGCAGTACCGGACCCGCCTTCCACATCAACGCGGTGCAAGCGATTCCTGCGAGGCCCCCGGTGAGGAGTTGCGTCGGGCCGGGGTTTTCGCAGATGAGTTTGCCAACGAACCACAGACCTGCGGGCCGGGACACGCAATCGGTGGGTGAGAGGCCGAGGGGGTCGGTTTTGTTGATGGGGTCGTTGTCTGTGTAGTGGTAGGGGTTGGTTTCGGTGGTGGTTCCGGGGATGCCGTCGAGGGGGTCGGGGGTGGTGAAGGTTCCGGTATCGGGGGTGTAGTTGCGGTTGCGGAGGTGGATTTCGTTGTAGTTGTGGAGTTCGCTGCGGTAGCCGAGTTGGACGGGGACGTGTTGGTTTGGTGTGCCGTAGGTGTCGTAGTCGTCTGATGGGCTGGTGTGGCTGGTGGAGGGGATGACGCTTCGGCGGATGTCGAAGGCGTAGTAGGTGGCGGAGCCGTTGCCGGTGAAGTGGAGGCCGACGAGTTCGAGTCCGTAGTTGGCTCGGGCCCAGAGGGTGTTGTTGATGCGGGTTTCGAGTGGCGCGGCGGCTGGTCGGGTTGGGTCCCAGATGTAGGACCAGGTTGCGGGTGTAGCGGTGCCGATGGTGACGGTTTGGGCGGTGAGTTGGCCGGTGACGTTGTGGGTGGAGGTTTCGGTGACGTCGTCGCCGGTGCCGGTGATGTCGGTGTGGACTTGGTGGGGTTTTCCGCGTGCGTCGTAGCTGGTGGTGCGGCTGAGGGCGGGGTTGGTGACGTTGGTGCGGCGTCCGTCTTGGTCGTAGGTGTAGGTGCGGGTGTCGTCGCCGCTGCCGTGGTCAGTGGCGATGAGTTGGGCTTGGTCGTTGTAGGTGTAGGTGGTGGTTGCGCTGTCTCGGGTGGAGGTGAGGCGCAAGCCTCGGGGCCCGTAGGTGTAGGTGTCGTCGGGTCCGGTGGTGTCGGTTCGGGAGGTGACTTGGCCAGCGGCGTCGTAGGTGTAGGCACGGGTGGAGGTGCCGGTGGTTTCAGAGCTGAGGCGTCCGTCGTGTCGCCACGCCATGGTCGTGGTGCGGTTCCCGCCGGGGACTTGCTGAACGTAACTAGTGGGGTAGGGTGCGCCGTTGGCGGGAAAGGTCCAGGTGCGGACGGCTTCGGCCCAGTTCACGTTCTCTTTAGTGATGTTGCCGTTGGTGTCGTACTCGTAGCCAACGATCGGGAACCCACCACCACCGGACCACACGATTGCGGACATGCGGAGCCGGCCGAGTTTGTCGTGGAGGAACTGGTGAACGGTTCCGTCTGCGTAGGTGAGGGTTCGGGGGCGGCCGCCGAGGTCCCAGGTGTGGGACTGCTGCGGGGTGTGTGTAAATGGCCTGGTCATTTTTGGTTGGTGGCTGCTTCGATGCGGTCACCGTAGTGGATGGTTAGTGCGTTCAGAATGTGTTTCCAGTTGTTGATCCTTCCGGTTGGGTTTGTTCGATTCTTTCGTCTTTCGATCGCGACGAGGTAGAGCACTTTGAGCGCTGCCTGGTCGGTCGGGAAATGCCCGCGTCGCACGGCGGCTTTGCGGAACCGTGAGTTCAGCGACTCGATCGCGTTGGTGGTGTACACGATTTTGCGGAGTTCGATCGGGAACTGAAGGAACGGTTCGAAATCTTCCCAGGTGTCTCGCCATGATTTGATCATCGCCGGATACAGCTCCTCCCATTCGCTGGCGAACGCCTCGAAACTTGTTTCCGCTGCGCCGATCGAGGGGGCGGTGTAGATCTCGCGGAGTTGGCTGGTGATCTTGCCCCAGTGTTTCTGTGACGCGTAGCGCAGGCTGTTGCGCACGAGGTGCACGACACAAAGCTGGACATCGACGAGTTCCCATGTCGCTTTCGCAGCGTCGGGCAGGCCTTTGAGCCCATCACAGCACAACATGAGCACGTCGTTGATGCCCCGGTTCTTGAGCTCGGACATCACCGACAGCCAGAACTTCGGTGATTCCCCGCCTGATGGTCCGACCCACAGCCCGACGATGTCGCGTTCGCCTTCCATGCTGATACCCATCACGACATACACGACCCGGTTCGTGACGTTGCCGTCACGGATTTTGATCCGGATCCCGTCCACGAAGATCACCGGGTAAATCGCATCGAGGGGCCGGGACTGCCAGGTCTGCATGTCGTCGGTGATCTGATCAGTGATCCGACTGATCGTCGATCGATCCACGGCTTGGTCGTACACGTCGAACAGATGCGAGGCAATGTCACCCTTGGTGAACCCTATTCGCATAGAGCGAGATCACCATCTGATCCAAGCCCGACAGGCGACGTTGCCCGACCGGCACGATCTGTGGTTCGAACGTTGCGTTGCGATCACGTGGCACCTGAACCTCAACGTCACCGATCTCGGTGCGAACCGTTTTCGGGTAGTAACCGTTGCGAGAGTTGCCCGAGCCACGCCCTTCCACAGCGTGACGTTCGTATCCGAGATGTTCGGCCATCTCAACGCCAAGCGCGCCCTGGAGCACCTGGCGAACCAGGTCCGTCAACAAGCCACCCTCGCCAGTCAAAGCAACACCAGTCGCCTTAGCTTGGTCGACCAGACGCTCCGCGGTCGCTGCAACCAGCGAATCCGGCGGCAGTCTCAACTCCATCGCAGCCTTCGCGCTGTCCGCCATCGTCGTCGAATCCTTCAATGTCGATGTAATCACATCAAATCCTTCCCGGCCCACGACACCCA
>JAGQSI010000213.1 GCA_020439605.1 Acidimicrobiales bacterium
CAACGTGGCTCTCCTGAATGGGTGGCCACGGGCCAACTCCATCGAGGGTTGACACAAAGGAAAATGCCATTCCTGCGAGGTAGTCGGTCGAGCCTGAGCAGGTGAAGCCGATGTCGTCGATCGTCATGTCGAGCTTGTTGAGCACCCCATGAATCGCAGGCATCAACATCTCGACCTCGTTGAGGTCCTCGACCCGACGTTTGGCCGGGGTCTGGTCGAATCCAATTACGGCAATGTCACGCATCAGCCTTCTCCTCCGAACTCGCTCGTTCCGCCTTCGCCGGTACGAGGATTACGCACAACCAGTTCGGTGGGCGCTACCCCATCCACCCAGGAACCGAGGCCGGTTCCACGAATCTCACCGGGGATTCTCACGTTCGGGTCATCTGGTTCTCCGGTAGGGCGGAACCACTTGATCGATTCCAATGTGGGCTCGATGTCCTCATCGTCACGCCACACGGCTTCTACCCGCATACCGATACGAACCTCGTCTGCAGGGATCTCCTGGATGAGGTGCATGACGGCAAGGTCGGCGCCGTCGAGCAGTATCAAGGCGCTCGTGTATGGGATCTCCATGACCGAGCCGTAGAAGGCGAGGTTCACAACACAAAAAGACACGACCGTGCCCACCTGTGAGACCTCAACCTCAATGGGTGTGGCCGCTCCGAGTTCTGGGTCCGCTCCACGTGGCGGCACGTACACCCGGCTCTCGTTGGTGGCTCGTTGTCCGATGATCTTCTTTTGTGTGATGCCCGTGAGGAACCGAGTGGTTGCATCGCCGGCGGTGAATTCGTAGTCGAGCTGTGCCGGTGTTCGAACACTGCGAACCGGCTCTACATCACGCAGCGATTCTGGAAGCGATATCTCGGTCATGGAACCAACTCCCAGTGGGCGATGTCTTCGATTCTGCCTTCACGTTCCTCAGCCCAAACCGGCACCACACGCGCACCGGTAGTGACTGCTTCGATCCCCGTTGCCTTCAGTGCTCCGAGCATTGGGGTATCGGCACCGTCGAGGGTGACCAGCACCCATGCAAACGGCTCAGCGAGGGGATGCTTGGCGTGGGGCTCGGTTACCCATGCCCAAGTTGCAATGGTTCCCTGCGGCCCGACCTCAACCAGTTCGGTGAGATCGTCGCCGCTAACCGGGTCGAACTCCGCTGGCGGCACGACGACTCTGCCATCTTGAGCCTTCGACCCAACCAGAACCTTTTCTCTCAGCCCGGTAAGAAAGGCACCGACGACCGGTCCTGTCGTTCGACTGAATGGATACTCAATGATGAGCGGGGCCCGCAGAACGTCCCCTGATTCAAGACCATCTGTCACGTTTGTCACACTAGAACATGTTCTAGTTTTTGCAACAACCGCTGGCTCACTTCTTGCGGCGCTTGAACGCAAACACCATCTCGGGAATCGTGGCCGCGCCCATTCCCGGCATCGGTGTTTGCGCGCCTCTGGGAGCAAAGCTCACAAGCTCCCACCCCTGGGCTCCGAATGCATTCAGGTTCTTACTGATTTCCGCACCAGCGTCGCTGGGGTCCCAGAACAACAGCTTGTACTCGAACTTGTCGCGCTCGATCTTGTTGGATTCGTTCATTGCGCTCAACCGCCTGTCAAAGGAACTCAGCGGTGGTTCCGCCGAGAGGTATTGGATCCATCCCGAGCTTGTGGTGATCCCAGGACCGAGACCGCGCCACATCTACTCGCACGGCTATTCGATTGTGCAGCATGTACTCAACGAGCGGCTTGCACTCATCTGTGTAGGGGCCGTTGTAACGCTCCCACACGCTCACCCCCACCTGCCACAAGGCATCTGGGTCATCAATGATCTCTGCCGTTCCCTCCAACGAGACTCCCCGCAAGGAGTCATAGGTTTCCCCATCCTCCACCAGCACTGTGATGCGGGGGTCTCGTCGAAGGTTCGTGGCCTTTTGGGACTTGGCCTTGGTCTCGAACCAGATCACACCATCCACCAGCGCAAACCACATGGCCACCGCGTGTGGATGACCTTGCGGGCCGTTTGTGACCATCACAGCAGTTCTGCTGCGCTCTAGATACTGCGAGATCTCCTCAGCGGACATCTCGATCTGTTTGCGTTGGTTCGAACCCATGGCGGCCTCCTCAGAAAGTGACGACGGTGCGGATGACCTCGCCGCGCTTCATGGCATCGAACGCGTCGTTGATGTCTTCGATCTTCATGCGCTTGGAGATCATGCCCTCTAGGTCGAGTTCGCCGGCCTTCCACATCTCAAGGAAACGAGCGAAGTCCTTGCGAACGTCCACGGAGCCGTAGTAGCTGCTGATGAACTTCTTCTCGCTGAAGAAGATCTCGAATCCGTTGAACGAGACCTGCTCGTCCATCCGACCAACACCTACCACACAGGTGGTTCCGCCACGACGAGTGGCGTCGTAGGCCTGGCGCATGACTGCTGGTACACCGATGGCTTCGAACGCGTAGTCGAATCCATCGCCGGTTAGTTCTGCTTGGAGCGCTGCTAGGTCGTCAGGTTTGCAGCCATGGGTGGCACCGAAGCGCTTGGCCATTTCAAGCTTCTCGTCCACTAGGTCCACAGCAACAATGACCGAAGCGCCGGCAACCTTCGCACCTTGAATGACAGAGATGCCAACGCCGCCACAGCCAAACACCACAACCTTGGAACCGGGTTCCACCTTGGCGGTGTTCACAGCGGCTCCAACACCGGTGCTCACGCCACATCCGATGAGCGATGCCACGTCGAAGGGCACATCGTCGTCGATCTTGATGGCGGCCTCTTGTGGCAGGGTCACGTACTCGGCGAAGGTGCCAGTACCGGCCATGCCGAACAGATCGGTGTCGCCCTCTTTGAATCGTGGCAAACCCGCGATCGAGAACTGGATCATCACGCAGAGATGGGGTTGGTTGCGTTCTGTGCAGTAGTTGCACTTGCCACACGGCGGTGACCACGCAACCACCACGTGATCGCCCACCTTGAGGTCGGTCACCTCATCGCCCACTGCGGAGATGATCCCGGCGCCTTCATGGCCGGGCACGAATGGTGCACCCTGGGGCAGAGATCCGTCCATGGCGTGAAGGTCCGAGTGGCACACACCTGTGGCCTCGATCTTCACGGTGATGTCGGTCGGTCCGGGTGCGATGGGCTCTATTCCATCAACGATTTCCAACTTCTCGTCGCCAGTGTTACGTAGCACTGCAGCGCGCATGTTCTTGCTCCTTGGGTCCCCTGGATTGAGTGCCCCGACCTTAGTGGTTATTAGAACACGTTCTCATTTCGCCTACTGTCTGGCCATGGGAGATCTTGGATTCTGGCGCCTTGCGCAAAACAACCCTGACCACCTCGCCCTTGTGGGCCCCGACGGCGCCGAGCGCACCGCAGGTGAATTGCTGAGCGCAGCCAACCGTGCCGCCAACGGTCTGAGAGCGCTTGGCCTCGACAACGGCGACACCGTTGCGCTGTTGTTGCCCAACTCGATCGAGCTGATCGAGATCTATCTCGGGGCGCTGGAGATCGGGCTGTATGTAACCCCCATCAACTGGCATCTTGTTGGCCCCGAGGTTGCCTACATCTTGGGTGACAGCGATGCCAAGGTGTTCATCGCCCACGAACGTTTCGCAGAGGTTGCCACCATCGCAGCCACCGAAGCCGGCTTCGATCTGGACAAGGCATTCTGCGTCGGGACTATCGAAGGGTTCCGTCCTTACAGCGAACTAACCGAT
>JAGQSI010000214.1 GCA_020439605.1 Acidimicrobiales bacterium
AGATGGCGAAGATGTATTCGTCCACTTCTCGAACATCGATGGCTCGGGTTACAAGACCCTTAACGAGGGTGACAACGTAGAGTTCGACATCGCCCCTGGCCGTAAGGGCGAGGAGGCTCAAAACGTCCGGGTCGTCTGAACAACAGATCGCCTTTTGAACTGAACCGCCGGCCTGATTGGGTCGGCGGTTCAGTCGCGTTTTGGCCCTGAACGCGAAAAGCGCGTTCCCAGCGGGCACAATGGAGCTATGCCAAATCCCGCATTGAACGACGGAGCCTTCGCCCGCGAGACACAAGCCGCCCAAGGCGCTGGCGCGTTCACCCCTGGTTGGGGATCACCAGCGAGCGAATTGCCGCCGGGGATCTTTGATGGTCAGGGAACCACAACTGGTCCCGCCACTGGTTCTCCAGTTGGCACCTCGGACACGATGTCCATCAATGGAACCGCCACCGCAACCGGGGTCCTGCTGGCTCTGTTGTGCGTGGCCGCATGGTTCGGATGGCAATCGGTGAGTGTCGAAATCATTGGAGTGAGACCCAATGGAGACCTCGTAACTAACACCTCGATGCCGTCATGGCTCTGGGTTGCGTGGCTTGGTGGGCTCGGAATCGCCATACTCACCGTGTTCAAGCCTGCCCTGGCCCGCATCACCGGCCCCCTTTACGCCGTTGCCCAAGGCTTGGCTGTAGGCGCCATCTCTGCCATCTATGAGATCAGCTTCAGCGGGATCGTCCTACAGGCCGTAATGCTCACCGTCGGTGTCTTCGCCGTAATGCTGGTCCTGTTTGCAACCGGCACCATCAAGGTCACAGAGAAGCTTCGCATGGGCATCATCGCCTCCACCTTCGCGGTGCTCGCTGTCTACCTGGTTTCTTGGATTATCAGCCTGTTTAGCAGTGGCGTCCCATTCATTCACGACGCTGGCACATTCGGGATCATCTTCAGCCTTGTTGTGGTTGGAATCGCCTCAGCCAACCTGCTGCTCGACTTTGATCTCGCTCAGCGTGGAGTAGCCATGGGAGCACCCAAATACATGGAGTGGTACGCCGCCTTTGGGCTCATGGTCACTCTCGTGTGGCTGTACCTCGAGATCTTGCGCCTGCTTTCCAAGCTCCGCCAGAACTAGATCGCCACTCCGGGGCAATAAAACAGGCAGAATGTCGGCAACCCCTTTGATGAGGAAGGCTGATTCTCTTGTCCGAATCAACAATCTGTTCCAGCTGCGCCGCAGCACTTCCTGCTGGTGCCGCGTTCTGTACTAGCTGTGGCCAGCGAGTGGAGGTGGATGCGCCAGCACCACCGCCGCCCCCACCTGCAGCGAGTTCGTTCGGGCAGGACGCGACTCAAGTAACCAGCCCCGAACTGGGCGACGCCACTCAGGTTCAGCCTTCACCGTGGGCCCCGCCGTCGGACCCATCTGTCGGTTCACCATCAGCGCCCCCGGTTCCATCTCAAGCTCCCCCACCACCAGCGGCGGCTCCCCCGTTCGCCGCGCAGGCCCCTCCACCGCCTCCGGGGGCATCATCTCAGGGGGCACCGCCTCCTCCAGGGTTTGCCACACCTCCGCCACCCCCGGCGGGCGTTCCATCTTTCGGCTCGCCAGCTGCTCCACCGCCACCCGGTCCCGCTCAGCAATGGGCAGACCCAGCAGCTCAGAACCAGTGGCAGATGCCAGCAGCGCCAGTCGCAGCTTCAGCAGAACAGGGCTCACAGAAATCCGTATTCGGAGCCATTGCAGCCATCATTGGTGCCGTACTGACGGCCCTGGGTGTGTTCTCAGGCTGGGTCACCCTTGGCCCATCGGGCAACACCGTCACCGATTCGATGTGGTCCATGGTTGCCGGGGAAGGATTTCTCAAGAGCAATGACCCAATCGCTCTGGTGGCACTCGCCGCTGGCGCTTTTGTGGTCGGGATCCTGCTAGCGGTGGGTGCTGGCCGCACAATTATGCGTGTCGCAGCTGCGCTAATCGGCTTGGCCATCGTCGTAGTAGCTGCACTCAACTGGATGTCCATCTCGTCGTTCGTTACCGACAACTTCACCAGCGAGGTAGAGGTCAAGACCGCCGTCGGGTTCTACATGGTCGTGGTGGGCGGAATCCTCACTGCGCTCAGCGCGATGCTTCCAGCGAAGAAGTGACCAGCTACCCACTGGCCAACACCGCAGCACTGGTCACTGGTGGCGGCAGCGGCATTGGACTAGGAATCGCCCGACGCCTCGCCACCGATGGGGCCACGGTAACCATCTGTGGCCGTACCGAGTCCCGACTGCTTCACGCGATCAGCGAGATCGGCCCTATTGATGGACCCGGGTCACTTCACCCTGTGGTGGCAGACGTGACAGCGGAGGAATCGGTTCAGGCCGCGGTTCAAGCTGCCGAACAGAACGCGGGCGGACCGTTGAGCGCCGTGGTGTCCAATGCCGGTGGTAGCACTTCCATCGGTCCGGTAACCCACCTGGACAAACAGAGTTGGTCAGACACCGTTGCGCTCAACCTCACCGGCACCATGCTGGTGCTCAAACACGGGGCTGCCTCCCTGGTCAGAAACGGTGGAGGTTCCTTTGTGGCCATCTCCTCCACTGCCGGGTCTCTGGTCCATCCGTGGTTCGGTGCCTATGGGCCCTCCAAGGCTGGCGTGGATCAGTTGTGTCGCCAGGCTGCAGACGAACTTGGCGCCAGCGCTGTTCGGGTCAACTCGGTTTGTCCCGGCCTGATAGACACCGACCTCGTCGAGTTCATAACCGCTGGCGGCGAGGTCCTCGATTCCTATCGGGAGAACACCCCCATAGCCCGTGTGGGAACCCCGACAGATATTGCGGCGCTGGTTGCGTTCCTCGTAGGCCCCGAGTCCACATGGCTAACCGGCCAGACCATCTCGGTGGACGGTGGACAGGGACTACGACGAGGGCCTTCGTTGGCCAGCGTGCTGGAGCCGCTATTTGGCGAAGAAGGGTTGCGCGGCGTGGTGGCCGCTGACACGGACTCGTGAAGTCCACACCACTTACCAGCGCGATTCACTACCCCAATGGGACTTCTGCTGAATCGGTAAATCTGGTCGAGGAAGGTTCGCTACCTGCAGCTTGGTACTCGAGGTGGCGTGAGAACCCAACCGCTCCCGTTGTTTTCACTGATGAAGCCGGGAGGGTGTCGGCCGAGCAACTCGAACACCTGAGCGCCACACGGGCTCAGGTGTTCCATCACGCTGGGCTGCAGCGAGGCCAGCGAATACTGATGTCGGCGAGCACGTCGCTGGACCTAGTGGTCTCACATGTGGCGGCACTGCGGCTGGGGGCCATTGTCGTTCCGGCCAACACCGCATTTACCGCACGTGAAATTGCTCACATCGTCTCGGACAGTTCACCGGCCATGGCAATCGTGGATCAGCCTGCGATGGCCGACACGATCAGGGAACTATCCCCCGCCATTGTGGTGAGCACCCCAACATGGGACCTCCCAGATGAGGCGATCGCCAACGAGGTGCTGCTGGACCAAAGCACCCCAACAGACCCAGCAATGCTGGCCTACACCTCCGGCACAACGGGTTCACCCAAAGGTGCTTTGTTGAGCCACGGAAACCTCCTGGCCTCGGCTGAAGCCCTGCGATTGGCTTGGCGCTGGACACCAGAGGATCGCCTAGTGCTCCCACTACCGCTGTTTCATATGCACGGTCTCGGAGTTGGGTTGCATGGCACTCTGCTCAGCGGAGC
>JAGQSI010000215.1 GCA_020439605.1 Acidimicrobiales bacterium
TGAAGATCCTTCTTGTAGTCCACTCCGCGCACCACGATCAGTACTTGGCGGCCGCTGAAATCTACTGCGATTTCGGGGATGTCAGGGCTGTCCACCAGCAGATGGCCCTCACGTTGGATGTAGTTGAGCGTGTTCTCCGCAAAACGCTGAAGCTCGTCTCCCATGTTTGCGCGTGCATGTTCCAGAACCTCACCAAATGAGTGAGTGTCTTGTCGAGTGCCTTCGCAGACCTGCTGACCATCGATCAGGATCTGACCACCTTCGATAGTGATCGTGTCACCGTCCACTATCTCGGTCATCACAGAGGAACCAACCCCGTCGATCACGGGCACTTCTGCGGCTGAAAGAAGCAGAGGCCCCGGATTTGGATAGCGCCCAGAAATGCACGCAGAGGCGTTCACGATCGCAGCCACCCCAGCATGAAGGAGACTTTCGGTTGCCACCGTGTCAAGGTCTTCGTGATCAATGACGGCGATCTCGCCTGGCTCCAACCGCTTGGCGAGGTCCTTGGTGCGCTTATCAACTCGGGCAACCCCGGTTATGGGCACGAGTTGCTCGGCGCTGAGCGTGGTGGACATGGATTCTCGTATCAACTGTTCGTCGGCCATCTTCTAGCTCAGATCATAGGGGGCCGTTGCCATTTGAGGACCTTCGGGAGCGCTGATGGCGGGCCTGTTGTGAAGTACTCAACAACTCTGCTGCAGCCTCTCTCATACGTTCGCTCTGTGCACTACCAGCAAGCATCCGCGCAATCTCCTCGACACGTGCGTCGTCCTCCAGCACCGACACCTCCGAGCTCGTTCTGCTGCCAGAATCCTGCTTGAGGACGTTCAGGTGTGAATCTGCGAATGCTGCCACCTGAGGAAGGTGGGTTACCACCAGGACCTGATTGTCCGATGCCAAGGAACTGAGCGCTTCTCCAACCGCTACCGCGGCCTTGCCGCCTATGCCCGCATCTACCTCGTCGAACACGAGAACTTGCGGATTCGTTGACAGCACCAATCGAAGAGACAACATTGCCCGAGAGAGTTCGCCACCAGAAGCGATCTTTGAAAGCGCACCGAAGTCAGATCCCCTGTTTGGCGCAAGCATGAACCTCACGTCGTCTCCGGGGTCTGTGGCACCTACCGAGACTTGTACGCGAGCAGATTCCATGGCGAGTGTTCTGAGCCGCTGTTGAACTGCTTTTGCTAGTTGAGGCGCAGCCTTGCGGCGCAACTCCCCCACCTCATGTTCAACCCGATCTAACTCATCTCGCGCAGCGGCTAGCTCACGGTGAACACGTTCTGCGATTGCATCATGGCTGTCGATCTCTTCGATTCGCCTCGCCACTGCCTCTCTATAGGCGATCACTGCACCGAGGGTTCCATCGCCTCGTTGCAAGGAACCGGGCAATGGTGCCTTTGCGTACTTTCGTCGGAGTTCAACAAGTAGTTGGCGCCGGGCCCGAACCTCGCTCTGTCTTTTCGGATCATCCTCGATCGCATCGCCCACATGTCTCAGTTCAGCGCCCAGGTCGGTCAACTCGGCAAGCAATGAACGCAGCCTCTGCTCGTGTTGTGCGAAAGGAGAACGTCCGTCTAGCGCTGCGGCAGCCGAAGCCACCTGATCCACTGCTCCACCGTCGAGTACCAGGTAGTTCAGTGCGTTTGCAGCCGACTCGCGATGTGCTGCGGAATCATTGAGAAGATCCTCGAGTTCTCTGAGTTCGTCGTCCTCGAGTGGGTCCGCCAGCGAGGCCTCAGCCAACTCATCTAGCTGATAACGAAGTAGATCCTTCTCACGTTCACGTTCCCCTTCGTCACCGCCTAGCTCGGCCATTTGCATCTCGAGTCGTTTGACCTCGGCCTTTGCCAGTGAAAGTTCCCGTAGGTCGATGGAGCCATAGGAGTCAAGGCTGTCGCGCTGCACTCCTGGTGAGAGCAATGCTTGGTGGTCGTGTTGTCCATGGAGCTCAATCACCTGGCCAACGATCTCAGCGACCGCACCTGCAGTGGCCATGCGTCCATCTATGTAGGCGCGTGAACGGCCACTAGAGGGCACAACTCTCGATACGACCGTCTCCACGCCTTCGACCAGTAGCCGCGCCTCCACAACCGTCTCTGCAGCTCCGGAACGTACAACGCCCTGATCCGCACGCGCTCCGAGCAGCAATGAAATAGCCCCGACGAGAAGCGTTTTGCCCGCACCAGTCTCGCCGGTAAGTGCGCTAAGCCCATCTCCAAACACAAGGTGTGCGTTGTCGATGATCCCCAGGTCCCTGACCGAGAGTTCGATCAGACGGTTCCTGGAAGAAGATTCACTCACGATCAGCGGTCGCTCAGGCCGAACTTGGCCTTGAGGACTTGATGGAAGGTTCGCCCGCCAAGATGGGCAAATCGCGCTGGCTGCTGTGAAGCTGTAACTGTCACCTTCTGCCCCACTGCTACCTCCGTCTCACGTTGGCCATCGATACTCAATGCCGCGTCCCTGCCGCCGCTGAGCGTTATTTCGATCGTACTGTCTGGACGAAGCACCAACGAACGATCGAACAGTGAGTGCGGCGAGACCGGCGTCATGATCAAAGCCTGATGGGAAGGGTCCACAATCGGGCCTCTGGCCGAAAGCGAATAGGCGGTTGAACCAGTAGGTGTTGCGACGATCAGGCCATCGGCTACGTAGCTTGTAAAGAACGCCCCATCTATGTGCACAGACAGCCGGATGGTATGTCCAACCGCCTGTTTCTCGATGACAACCTCATTGAGCGCTCGGTGAAGTAGAGGACCATCATCAACTCGCGACGCTACGAGCATTCGTTCCTGTATCAGGTGGCTACCGGCGAAATAGGACTCGAGGGCAACTTCCCACGAGTCAGGTTCCACCTCTGCCAAATAGCCCATTTCTCCGAGGTTGATACCCAGGACATCTGCATCTGAGTCCACCGCAAGGCGGGCACTGCGCAGGACTGTTCCATCTCCCCCGATAGAAACCACTAGGTCGATGGAATTGTCGGATGCGGGAGAGTCCAAGACGATGTGACCGCGCTTATCCAGCCAGTGACGAATGGTCTCACCCAATGCAATAGCCTGCGGTCGTTCCGGGTGAACGAACATGGCCACCGTGCTCATTGGGTCACCGCGTCTACAGCTGAATCCAACAAGGCTGCACTGTCTGTGAGTGGACGCTTGTTCATGGCATAGATCAGGAACTCAACGTTGCCGTCGGCTCCTTTGAGCGGAGAAGGCATTACTCCCATAATGGCCCCTCCAAGCTGCTCAATAGTGTTTGCCACTTCTTGAAGCGTACGCCGCCAGATCTCTGGATCTGTGATAACGCCTTTGAACCGCGAGACCTCTTGCTTGCCCGCCTCGAACTGTGGCTTTACCAGCCAAATGAGTTCAGCGCCATCCGCGGCTTGCTCGATCAAGGCGGGCGCCACGACCCGAAGGGAAATGAAGGAAAGATCCGCCACGATCACATCAAAGGGGTCTCCAAGCTGGCCTGCTTGAAGATGCCTCACATTTGTGCGTTCCAGGACCTCGACACGAGGGTCTGAGCGAAGGCGCTGATGGATCTGACCTCGCCCGACATCGACTGCGACAACCCTCGAAGCCCCGGCTTGTAGAGCGCAATCCGTGAAACCGCCGGTAGAGGCGCCAGCATCAAGGACACGCTTGGAACCAAGCTCAACCCCGAATGTCTCCAGAGCTGCAGCAA
>JAGQSI010000216.1 GCA_020439605.1 Acidimicrobiales bacterium
AGAGCCATTTTCCCTATGCCGAGCTGCATTGCCACACGAACTTCAGCTTCCTTTCCGGTGCATCTCATCCAGAAGAGTTGGTGGAGGAGGCGCTTCGTTTGGGGCTAGATGCTCTGGCGGTCACGGATCTCAACGGTTTGTACGGTGTGGTGCGTTTTGCTGAGGCGGCTCGTCAGGTGTCGATGCCCACGGTCTTTGGTGTGGAGTTGACGCTCGATGGTCCTTTGGACCCGCCGGTCGGCGATCCCGATCCGCCGGGGGAGCGCATAGTGATACTTGCGAGGAATCCCAACGGGTATGCCAGTTTGGCTAGAGCTATCTCACAGGCGCAGCTCGGTGGCAAGAAGGGCGCGCCTCAGGCCACTTTGGAGACTCTGGCGGGCCAAACCAGCGAATACGGCGAGGGGAACTGGGCTGTGCTCACAGGGGGAAGTAAGGGACCACTTACCAAGGCGCTCTATCAAGAAGGCCCCGCAGCGGCGGGCAGAGCACTAGATCAGTTGGTGGATGCGTTTGGCCGTGATCATGTCCATGTTGAGCTTTGGGATCACGGGGACCCACTAGATAGTTCCAGAAACGATGCCCTGTCCCAGATGGCAATCAAGCGCAACGTTGGTGTTGTCGCCACCAATAACGTCCATTACGCCACACCTGGGCGGGGGCGTCTGGCCACAGCGTTGGCTGCGGTGCGGGCTCGGCGCAGTTTGTCGGAGATGGACCCTTGGCTGCCGGGCGGCCAGGGTGCGTATCTGCGCTCGGGGGCAGAGCAGCATCGAAGGTTCAGTCGCTATCCCGGGGTGGTGCACGCAGCTGGTGAACTAGCTGGCAACTGTGTGTTTGACCTGCGGTTGGTTGCCCCCAAATTGCCACCGTTTCCCTGTCCGGATGGGCTCAGTGAGATGGACTTCCTGCGGCGGTTGGTGACGAAAGGGGCGAGCCGCCGTGAGCGTTATGGTCCAGAACCCACAGACCTAAGTGGTCCCAGTTTTGCTCAGCGGGCATGGCGTCAGATCCATCACGAGTTGGCGGTCATCGAAGCATTGGGATTTGCCGGCTATTTCCTGATCGTGTGGGATATCGTCGAGTTCTGCAGGCGTTCAGACATCTACTGCCAGGGGCGAGGTTCGGCCGCCAACAGTGCGGCATGTTGGGCACTTGGTATCACCAAGGCAGATGCGGTGCGGCTCGGGTTGTTGTTCGAACGGTTCTTGTCGCCGGAGCGAGACGGCCCACCCGACATTGATCTCGATATCGAAAGCGGCCGTCGTGAAGAGGTCATTCAGTATGTGTATGACAGATACGGTCGCCATAACGCGGCCCAGGTTGCCAACGTCATTACGTATCGAGCTCGTTCCGCCGTGAGGGATATGGCCAAGGCTCTTGGTGCGGATCCGGGCCAGCAAGACGCATGGTCCAAACAGTTGGATCCGTGGAAGGGAATCTCGGGCACGGCGCAGCTAACAGATCAACAGATCCCGGCCAATGTTCTTGAGCTTGCTGGCGAAGTCGAACATTTTCCCCGCCATCTCGGGATCCACTCGGGGGGAATGGTTCTGTGTGATCGCCCGGTGATCGAGGTGTGTCCGGTGGAGTGGGCATCGATGGCGGATCGAAGTGTTTTGCAGTGGGATAAGGATGACTGTGCAGCGGTGGGGCTAGTGAAGTTTGATCTTCTCGGGCTCGGGATGCTCAGTGCGCTGCATCGGATGGTGGATCTGGTGCGAGAACACACAGACCCAGATGTTGATCTGGCCACCATTCCGCAAGACGATTCGGTTTATGAGATGTTGTGTCAGGCGGACTCGATAGGAGTGTTTCAGGTGGAGTCGAGGGCGCAAATGGCTACGTTGCCTCGGCTCAAACCCCGGACGTTCTATGACCTTGTGGTGGAGGTGGCGCTGATTCGCCCCGGTCCCATTCAAGGTGGGTCTGTCCATCCCTATATCCGACGTCGTAACGGCAAGGAGCCGGTTACCTACGCACATCCGTTGTTGGAGCCTGCGCTGCGTAAAACCCTTGGTATTCCTTTGTTTCAGGAACAGCTCATGCAGATGGCCATAGACGTGGCCGGGTTCACTCCGAGCGAAGCAGACCAGCTCAGACAGGCAATGGGTTCAAAACGTTCGACCGAGAAGATGGAGCGGTTGAAGGCGAGGCTCTATGAAGGGATGGCCGAGCGGGGGATAACCGGCGAGATAGCCGATGACATCTACGTAAAGCTCGCGGCGTTTGCCAACTATGGGTTTCCCGAGAGTCATTCGGTGAGCTTTGCCTATCTGGTTTATGCGTCGGCATGGTTCAAGCGGCACCATCCCGCAGCTTTTTGTGCAGGGCTGCTCGACTCGCAACCGATGGGGTTCTATTCGCCCCATTCTCTGGTTCAAGATGCTCGCCGCCATGGGGTTGAGGTGCTTTCGCCGTGTGTAGCTGCATCCGAAGGTGGCGCCAGGTTGCAGCGCTGCGATCCGAAACGAAGCACGGGTGGTTTGGCATTGCGCCTCGGACTGTCAACGGTGCGCGGGATTGGTAAGGAGTTGGCCGACACCATTGCTGCGGGCCGGCCCTATCGAGATACTGAAGATCTCGCTAGGCGGGTCCGGTTGAGCGTGGCTCAACTAGAGGCGTTGGCAACAGCGGGGGCGCTGGCGGCTTTTGAGACGGACCCGGAGCAGGCTCGCGGACCAGGAGATGGTCGGCGTCGAGCGTTGTGGTCTGTGGGGGCGGTGGCGCAGGGGTCGGACAAGCAGCTCGAGGGGATCGTCACCGGGACATCGGTGCCAACTCTGCCGGGGATGAGCGAATGGGAGATAGCGGCGGCTGACATGTGGTCCACCGGGATATCGGTTAATGGTCACCCCACCCGGCTGGCGCGTGAGGAGTTGGACCGCTTAGGGGTGGTTGTGGCGAGCGAATTGAAGTCCCAGACGCCTGGCAAGCGGGTGCTGGTGGGTGGGGTGGTGACTCACAGGCAACGTCCGGCCACCGCTGGGGGCACCACGTTCATGAGTCTCGAAGACGAGACAGGGATGGCCAACATCGTGATATCGCAGGGCTGTTGGACGAGATATAGACGCTTGGCCCAGAGCGCTCCGGCATTGTTGGTGCGGGGTCGTGTCGAGATGGCAGAAGGTGTGGTCAACGTGATCGCCGAGAAGATCTCGGTGTTGAAGATCCATGCCCCGATGCGCTCCCGGGATTTCCGATGACCGGCCCCGAAGTACGTAGGGCCGAGGAGGCCGTCGCCGAAGCGCCTGCCTCCGGAGCGGCTGGCCGCGAGGAGGTGAGCGACCCATGCGAGGTGGCTGGCCATCGAGGAGGTGAGCGACCCATGCGAGGTGGCTGGCCATCGAGGAGGTGAGCGACCCATGCGAGCTATCACGGCGCTGGCTTCTACCATCGCTTGATGTGGCGATCCGATGCGTGGCTTTCGATGCCGACGACACCCTTTGGGATTTCACCTCCGCTATGCGCAGAGGGCTGATAAGCGCGTCCGAAGTTGCCCAGTTGGCCCAGTCGGCCGACCTAGACGGGTTGCCCGACCTAGACGGGTTGGCCGACCTAGACCTGAGCAATCCGATCACAACCACAGAACTAGTTGAGGCCTTCGACAGGCGCTACATGGAACATCTGGCCAACCTTGGTCCGGGCAAGCACATTTCTACGGTGCGTACTGGCAGTTTCGATGACGTGCT
>JAGQSI010000217.1 GCA_020439605.1 Acidimicrobiales bacterium
AGATCAGGGAAGTTGGCCTTTATACCAGGTTCTGTGATGTCGTATCCGGCCTTGGCGCCGGGACGGTAGCGGGCCCACGCATCGGCGTCCATACCGTGGAGACGATAGGTGCGGGCAAATTTGGCGAGATCCGGGTCCGTGGTGGCGATCGCTCCACCTTCGCCAGAGCTCAGGTTCTTGGTGGCGTAGAAACTGAAGCATGTGGGCGAAGTACCAGGGCTGCCGATCTTGCCTCGATGATCCGTGGTGCCGAGGGCATGAGCGGCGTCTTCGATCACATGCAGGCCGTGCCTGCCCGCGGTTTCATGGACCTCGGCGCTCACCGCAGTGCCAGCAAAATGCACCGGGATGACGGCTTGGAGGTTGGGGGCCTCGGCGTCGAGCGCTTTGGCCGAGAGGTTGAGGGTGTCTGGCTCAACATCTACGAGGACAGGTTGAAGCCCGTTGCGCACAGCGGCAAGACCGGTTGAGGCGAAGGTCCAGGCCGGTACTCCAACCCGTGAACCCTGGGGTAGGCGAAGGTGCGCGAGCGCGATCTCAAGGGCGGTCGTGCACGACGACACCGCTATTACGTCCGATCCACCGAGATAGGTGGATAGTTCGGACTCAAAGGCGAGAGCCTCGGTCCCCGTGGTTAGCCACCCCGAGCGCAGCACAGCCGTAACCGCTGCAACGTCTTCGTCTGTCACTTCTGGGATTGCAAACGCTATAGGTGTATTAGCCAACGGAACTTCAGACAACCAAGCCTCCAACCCTCCGAACCATTCGCTAGATCCTAGTTGAGAGCTCAACAGCACTAGCTACGAAGGTTTCTGGCCGGTCGCGTTGCTCAGCCTCTGACGATCTCAATGGGGGCGCCTCAATAAGGCCGACCCCTGAGAAGTAGCGCAACCACACCTGCTCTGGGGAGTTTCACCCCCCAAAATCGGGTGTAATACTCCCCAGGTAATGGTCGGAGCAGGTCGAACAGAGAGATCCGAAAGCACCATCAATCCTCGTTCAGTTGGCCTAGGAGTGAAGCATTGCCAGCACCAACCAGCCTTCTATCTCCCGACGACCGACGGACCACTACGTGCCCCCCACACTCGAACCACCTCAGAAGCGGCGGGCAGGTGGTCCAGCGCTGGTGGGTCAACCTCGGGATGCAAAGCCGAGGCAGGTATCCCGCCGGGCAAGGGTTCGGCGGCCCATGGAGACAGCCATACCAAGACGGTGCTGTCGCCGGTGTAGCTCAATTCGTACCAATGGGCTCCAGATCCGACTACATGGTACGATTTCGAATATTAAATCGGACCACAAAGCGCCTAGGGCGCCAAGATGGTATGGTTTAGGTAGTCAAATCATACCTTGGAACTGTTTGGAGGGTGATGGGGATGTCTGCATGGATGGGGCGGCCTGTGGATGGTGAGGTCGCCCGGGCCTTGGCCTTGTTGGAGGCCGGGGCCATGCCCCGCGATATCGAGACGCAGTCGGTGGATTTCAAAGAGGAGCATGGTCGTCGTGGCCGCCACGGCAACGTAGATGCTGGTGGCGTCGAAAACGAGGCCGCCGCACGCAAGTTGGCCCAGGAGGTTGCTTGCATGGCTTCGACGCCAGGTGGAGGCGCTTTGATCCTGGGGGTGTCCGATGGGGGGCTACGCATCGGAACTGAGATGCGAGCGGACTGGCTTCGCCACCGCCTCTACGAGTTACTCGACCGCCAGGTGACCACCGAGGTCTTCGAGCACCACCTCGGCGACGGGACTCGGCTCCTCATCGTGAGGGTGCTCGAGTCGTTCGAGCCAGTGCCGTATCGCAACAAGCTTCGGTGGCGTGTGGACGCGAACTGCGTGGAGGTTTCGCTACAGGAATGGTGGGCCCGGCACCCGGCGGGGACACGAGTGGATCCGACTGCCGCGTTGTCTGCTCAACCGGTTTCGAACGCACGGCCTGCTGCCGTCGAGTTGGCGCGAATGTGGTTGCGCAGCGCTGGTCTCGAGGACCTCGCCGCTGCACCTGAACTGGACCTTTTGACGCGTCTTGGTGTGGCACGTCAGGGCTACTTGACCGTCGCTGGCGTGATCGCGTTCGTCGGGGTTGCTCAGCCTGCGGTCGACTATCAGCGACGCAACCATCCCGGGGGTGACTCAACGTTACGGATTGAAGATCCCCTAGTGTCGGTCCTTGAGATCTTCGAGCGGGTCTTAACCGCGATTTCTGATGCAAACCCGGTAGTGCTTCACCGTTCGGTCGGTCCCGGGGGTGCCGGTCGCCACCAGATCCGTGCATTGCCGTCGCTGACAACGCGTGAGGTCTTGGTCAACGCTTTGTCCCACCGCGACTGGAACCGTCAAGAGCCAGTTGTCGTGGAGCACATCGCCAACATGCTCATCGTGACTTCTCCTGGGGGATTTGTCGGTGGCGTTAACGAACACAACATCCTCACCGCGACCAGCTCGCGCAATCGGTCGCTGCGCGAGCTGTTCCAGAAGCTCAACCTCGCCGAGCGTGAAGGTGTCGGCATCGATCGAATGACCGCCGAGCTCGTGTCTTCAGGTCTCCCGGCGCCGCTGATTCGCGAAACCCCAGGGCCATCGGTGCGTGCCGAGCTCATAGGGGGTCCCCCAGATCTCGAGTGGCTCGAGTGCCTTGAAGCGATCCACCCACGGCTTGCACCTACCGACGTCGATGCCACCCTCATCCTCGACCGGGCAACCAGGATCGGCTGGATCGATGTGGCATCGATGGCACCGGTGCTCCAAGCCTCCAAAGAGGTGACCGAAGCAGAGATCAAACGAGTCCTGACCACAATGACCATCGACGGTTCACCGACTCTCAGGCCGGTGACAGGACTTGCAGATGCGCTACCTGGAGCGTGGCAACCTACCACAGAACTGCGAAACCGGGTGCCGAGCCGTACCACCAATATCTCGTCCCCAGCATCACGCGAGACCATCGCCCTCGGGTGGGCGACGCACCGCGGACGCATTTCCACAACCGAACTCGGATCAATCGTCGGAATCACCGGCAGCAAAACCAAGCCCACAATACAGGCCCTAGAAGAAGCAGGGGCGCTACGACCCAACCGTTCTCGCCGGGCCGGCGCCGGCTTCTACTACTTGCCGACCGAGCACCCGAACCAAACTGACTGAAGCTTCAGCGATTGTAGGGCTCTGTCACCTCTCCCATCAGGCCCAGCATTGACTCATCTGATTCCTCCCATGAGGCAACTGGCGAAGGTTTCTGGCCGCTCGCGTTGCTCAGCCCTGACGATCTTGGTAGTGGCGCCTCAAAAGGGTCGACCTCTGAGAAGCAGGTCAACCAAAGCGGGTCTGGGGAGTTTCGCACCGCTAAATCGAGGGTAATACTCCCCAGGTAACGCACCAGGTAACGCACCAGGCCAAGCCACCCTCGTCAAGTTGATTCAGGAGTGCAACGAGGCGATTAAGCGCACCAAGCATGTTTCGGGCAATGTACTCACCCCTGTCAGCGGCAAAGTAGTCGGCTACCAGCTTCGCGATTTCCAGTTCACGATCCTCGCTCACCGCAAGGCAAGCGTCAGGGCATCCAGCAATAAGGAGCGCCTCGGTTGGCGACAATGTTGAGAGCGTGCGAATCTCCATGAACTTGGCAATGGCTCGTTCGGCGCTCGCTATCTCACCATATTCGGCAAGATATACGATGTTGGAGGCCAACG
>JAGQSI010000218.1 GCA_020439605.1 Acidimicrobiales bacterium
GATTTCTGAACTGCGTGCTTTAGGCTCGGCGGGCTCCTATTGACGCAGAACCGGGAGGTGCGGGTTGGCTCTGCATCCGGCATTTGTTGCTTACCTTGATGAACTCAACGCTGTAGTGGCCAAGAACCGCGCGGCTGGGCTTCAACCCACAGTGGCGGGTGCCCGTGAGGCATTGGCCAGCTTGAACAAGTTCGCCGCTCCGGCGGAACCGATCGCTTCGGTGTTCGACACGCAGATCTTCTACCAGTCCGAGTCCGGTGAGGTGGAGGTGCCGTTGCGTGTCTACGTGCCCAGGCCCGACGAAACAAGCGACGTGATCTTGTTCGTGCACGGTGGCGGACACATGGCCGGGGATATAGATGTCTACGACTTCTCGGCAAGGCGAACCGCCGCTGCCACGGGAATGGTCGTGGTTTCGGTGGACTATCGCCGCTCACCCGAGACAGCTTTCCCCGGTGGATTGGTAGACACCTACGAAGTCCTGAATCGTCTGGACGAAGTACTCGTCGATGTTGCTCACAGCACACAGGTCCATGCGGTGGCCGACTCCGGTGGAGGCGCCAAGCTTGCGTCGATCGCCATGCGAGTTGCTGAGGGGCCGTGGGTATCGCCGATCAAACGTCAGGTCCTGCTCTATCCGAGCTTGGACTACACGCTCAGCGGTGCGACGGTGCGCGAGCTTGCTCGCGGATACTTCCTGGAAACGGATCGGGTTGAGTGGTACTTCGACAACTACCTGCCCGCAGGAACAGACCGCAGGGCAGTGTCGCCGCTGTATGGGCCAATTAGCGCAGACCACCCGGAAACGCTGGTGATTGCCGCCGAGTATGACCCGTTGAGATCCGAAGCTGAGTCCTACGTTGCTCGTCTCGTTGCCGCCGGAGTGCGGGCGAAACTGATCAACGTTCCCGCCATGATCCACGCCTATCTGTTCTTTGAGAGCTTGGTGCCCGACGAGGTTGCCAGAACCTATGAGGTCATCGCCGAGTTCTTGACAACGGGTGACGCCAACTGGGATTAGCCGCAACGTAGGATCGGCTCTGAGCTACGGCGGACCTTTACTAGGAGACACTTCATGAGCGAATTACTGGCTGGCCTGAAGGTCAATTATGTAGACACGAAGCGTCTGCGCACGGCGATCCTGGTGGATGAACGAGAGGGTGGCGAGCCGGTCATATTTGTTCACGGCAACGTCAGTTCATCTCTGTTTTGGCAGGAATCGATCCTTGCGCTTCCCGAAGGATTTCGAGGCATCGCACCTGACCTGCGTGGCTTCGGCGAGTCCGAGACAGCGCCCGTAGATGCAACCCGAGGGCTAGGCGACTTCGCCGATGACCTGTACTCACTGGTCGATGCCCTTGATATCACCAAGGCCCACTTCGTGGGGTGGAGCATGGGCGGCGGAATCGTGATGCGCCTCCTTGGTGAACGTCCCGAGTTGGTTGCGAGCCTGACGCTGGTTAGCCCTGTTTCTCCATACGGGTTTGGCGCAACCAAGGGGACAACCGGTGAGTTGGCAACCCCGGATGCCGCGGGTGCGGGCGGAGCAAGCGCCAACCCAGACTTTGTGGCGGCGCTCGTGGCCGGCGATCGCGGGGCAGATGCGCCCACGTCGCCTCGCAATGTGCTCAACGGTGCGTATTTCGCCAACGACTTCCGCTCCCCGCTGGAAGAGACGTTCCTGGATTCGATGCTCACCACCAAAGTTGGTGACGGCAACTATCCCGGCGATTCAACGGCGTCGGACAACTGGCCTGGTTTCGCGCCAGGAACCCGTGGCGTACTGAACACGATGGTCCCCGGGGTTCATGACGTGTCCGGGATCGTGAATGTTTCGCCCAAGCCGCCGATCCTTTGGGTTCACGGTTCCAAGGACATCATCGTGTCCGATGCTTCAATGTTTGATCTCGCCAACCTCGGCAAGATTGATGTGATCCCCGGTTGGCCGGGCGATGAGGCCTGCCCCCCTCAGCCGATGGTGACCCAAACCCGAACAGTGCTCGATGACTACGCCGCAGCGGGTGGTTCATACCGTGAGGTAGAACTGGACTGTGGGCACAGTGCAATGGTTGAGCGGCCCGCCGAATTCCAAGCAGCGCTAGCGCAGATCCTGAGAGGCTGAACCCAGATCGACATGGTGAGTTTGAAGCGTGTTGAGGACATCTGTGTCTTGGACTTCGGCGACGATGAGAACCGCTTGTCGCCGCAATGGCTTGATGCCATTGATGAAGCTCTCGATGCCGTGGCGGCCGAAGCAGCCCCATTGGTCACGGTCGGTTCCGGGCGCTTCTATTCCAACGGCCTTGATCTGGAATGGCTCGGTGCCAATCCCGGCGAAATGGAGCCGTACGTGGCTCGGGTTCATGGCCTCTTTGCACGATTTCTCACACTGGGTGTGCCCACTGTCGCAGCGATTAATGGTCACGCGTTCGGCGCAGGGGCGATGATCGCCATGGCTCATGACTGGCGGGTCATGCGTAGTGATCGTGGATACTTCTGCTTCCCCGAGGTGGACATCCACATTCCGTTCACTGCGGGAATGGCAGCGTTGATCCAAGCGAAGCTCACACCACGCGCCGCTGTGGATGCGATGACCACTGGTCGTCGTTTTTCCGGACCTGACGCCCTCGGATCGGGCCTGGTTGACGCGGTGGCCAATGAGGACGAGCTCATCGATGCAGCGAAGGGGTATGTAGCTGACTTGGTTGGCAAGGACGCTAAGACGCTCGGCGCCATCAAGTCGGTCATGTACGCCGACGTAGTAGAAGCTCTAGGTGCTACATCTGCTTAGAGCGGGTGGGGGTACGATGGTGTCCATGGACCTGACCGCGCTGATCGAGACCCGTGCGGGTGTGCGCAGTGGCAAGCCGTGTTTCGTCGGCACGAGGATCGCGGTTTACGACGTCTTGGAGTACTTGGCATCGGGTATGACCACCAACGAGATCGTCGCCGACTTCCCGGAACTCACCTCCGATCACGTCCTCGCCGCCCTGGAGTTTGCCGCCCTTCGTGAGCGACGCCTCGCTACGACGTGAAGCTCCTGTTCGACCAGAACCTCTCGCGACACCTCATTGGGCAACTCGATGCAGTGTTCCCCGAGAGCGCCCATGTGACCAGCGTAGGGCTCGACACCGTCACCGACACCGAGATCTGGGACTATGCCAAGGAACACGGGTTCGTCATCATCTCGAAGGACTCGGACTTCCGTCAGCTCGCGTTCTTGCACGGTCCGCCCCCAAAGGTGCTGTGGCTAAGGGTTGGCAATAGATCTACGGCCAGCATTCTCCAACTGCTCCTGGACAACGTCGGGGCTATCAAAGAGTTCGCAGTGACCGAAGCAGAAGCCCTTCTCGTCGTGTCGCACCCAGCGGATGGCTGATTTCGGGCAGCCTCGACCCCTCAGATCTGTGAGGTCAGTTTTGGGTTGCGGCACCCATCTTGGGAGAGCGGGTGAGGAGAATCGAACTCCCGTATTCAGCTTGGGAAGCTGAGAGAAGCGGTTCCGTGACCAGCGGTCTTGGGCGAAAGGCCAGGTCAGGCCGTACGTCGCGTGCCAGTCCGTAACGCTCCGGCACCCTCAATCCCACTCCGTAGGGTCACGCTAAGGTCACGCCCGCTGCGCTCAGGTACTCAGCTTTTCGAGCTGATGCCAGCCGCTGAAGGCCA
>JAGQSI010000021.1 GCA_020439605.1 Acidimicrobiales bacterium
GCCAGCCGGGCGCGCACCGGGTCCATCGAGTAGGCCGGGTCGGGCGCGCCCTTGGGGCGCCCGAGGTGCGAGCAGGCGGTGACCGTCGCACCCTGGGCCTGGAGCCACTCGATGGTGGGCAGCGCCGCCCGGATGCGGAGGTCGTCGGTGATCTCCCCGTCGTGGATCGGCACGTTGAAGTCGGCGCGGAGGAGGACTCGGCGACCGTCGAGGTCGCCGAGGTCCTCCAGCGTGGGAACGCTCACGTCGTCGCGCTCACTTGGCGATGATCGTGAGCAGGTCGACCAGACGGTTCGAGTAGCCCCACTCGTTGTCGTACCAGCCAAGAACCTTCACGAGGTTGCCCATGGCCATGGTTAGACCTGAATCGAAGGTCACCGAGTAAGGGGTGCCAACGATGTCTGAAGAAACCAGAGGCTCTTCGGAGTAGGCCAACACACCCTTGAGACGACCGTCTGCTGCAGCTGCGGCGAACGCCTCGTTCACGGCCTCTACGGTCGTGTCGGTCTTGAGAACACCGGTGAAGTCCGTGACCGAACCGGTTGGAACCGGTACGCGTAGTGAGGTTCCATCGAGCTTGCCCTGCATCGCCTGAAGTACCAAGCCTGTGGCGCGAGCAGCGCCGGTAGAAGTGGGCACGATGTTGACCGCAGCGGCACGAGCACGGCGCAGATCCGAATGAGGACCGTCTACTAGCTGCTGGTCGCCAGTGTAGGCGTGAATGGTGTTCATGAGGCCTTTTTCGACACCGAATGCATCGTCGAGGACCTTGATCATTGGAACAAAGCAGTTGGTGGTGCAGGACGCGTTGGACACCACGATGTGATTGGCCGGGTCGAAGGTGTCTTCGTTGACACCAACCACAAAGGTTGCATCGGCGTTGGTTGCTGGAGCAGAAACAATCACGCGTGGTGCGCCGGCCTCAACGTGGGCAGCAGCCTTGGCGCGGTCCGTGAAGAATCCGGTGGACTCGATGACCACATCTACCCCAAGGTCTGCCCAAGGCAGTTTGGCAGGGTCGCGCTCGGCGAGAATCTTGATGGTGTCGCCGTCCACCACGATGCCATCATCGCTGACACTGACATCACCGTTGAATCGACCCATCACAGAGTCGTTCTTTAGAAGGTGGGCCATGGTGGCTACCGAGCCAAGGTCATTGGCGGCGACAAAATCGATGTCTGCGCCTTGTTCCTTCACTGCTCGGAAGAAGTTTCGTCCAATACGGCCAAATCCGTTGATACCGACGCGGATGGTCATGAGTTGTGCAACCTCGCTGTTGTTGGACGCAGCGGGATCGGGTGACCCCACGACACGTGCGCCCGATTCTGAGCCGAAACTACCTGACCCCGCCGTATCGGACCCAACGCAGAGCCGCTAAAGCTGCTCGACTCGCCGGTGCGCAACTACCGAGAGTGCGCCACCAAGGCGTTGCGGATCATGCACAGACCCACCTTCAACGCGCAGAGCTGCACGATGGATCTCACATCCCAGCTCGGACTCGACCGCAGTGTCTAGGTGCGACACAGCCTGATCCACGCCACCGTCACTTCGCTCCTCATCAACGAGCACTTCCTCCACGGTGATCCCATGGGCGCGTAGAGCTTCTAGTTCATCAACGAAACTGAATCCCTCGGTCTCGGGCACCTGCGGACCGAGATTGGCGACGTAAATACGTCGGGCCTGAGTTGAAGCCATCGCATCTCTGACCGCGGGGACCACCGCTGCGGCGAGCACACTCGTAAACAAGGAGCCCGGCCCCAACACCACCTGATCTGCCGACAAGATCGCCTCCACCACTTCAGCACTGGTGGGTGGATTGGGTGGCTGCAAACGGATCTGGCGGACCCCGGCAGTGTTTTGGACTGCAACCTGACCAACTATCGGTGTGGCCGCCGAGGCAGTAACCGCCTCCAACGAAACCGGAACCTCTGTTGCTGGCAGAACCCGTCCTACTGCGCCAACGCGCTGAGCCAACTCCGCAACTGCCCCATCGAACGAGCCCAACTCCCCCGCCAAGGCCACCAACAAGAGGTTGCCGAGAGTGTGGCCAGCAAGTTCCCCGTTGTCGAAACGATGCTCTAACAGCAATGCGAACGGTTCATCCTCGCTGGCCAATGCGCCGAGGCACTTTCGAACATCTCCGGGCGCTGGAAGATCAGGCATGGCTGCACGCAGACGTCCCGTTGATCCCCCGTCATCCGCAACCGAAACCACAGCGGTGATGTCTCCCGCATAATGGCGTAGCGCCCGCAGGGTGGCCGAAAGCCCATGGCCACCTCCAATAGCAACCACTGAAGGACCCTCGGAACGAAGGGAATGATGGGTGTGTCGTTCGTCTGTCATGGCGCCTTCACCAGATCTCGATGAACCACTCCAGGTGTAGGCCCGTGGTCTTTGAGCCGTCGGGCCATCTCTTCGGAGATCGCCACTGAGCGATGTCGACCTCCCGTGCACCCGAAGGCAATGGTCAGGTAGGCCTTGCCCTCTGCCTGATAGGCCGGTAGCAACACCTCCAGGAGTCCATCTAGACGTTCGAGAAAGGCCTTGGCCAACTCCGATTCCACCACATAGTCCCTTACGGCCACGTCCATGCCGGTTTGGGGTCTTAGCTCGTCCACCCAGTGGGGGTTGGGTAGGAAACGACAATCAAAAACCAGATCCACATCTGTGGGAACACCATGTTTGAACCCGAACGATGTCAACGTGACCTGCATCCCGGGCGTGCGATGGTCATCACCGAAGAGGTCCAATATTCGGTCCCTCAACTCATGGACGTTGAGCTCTGAGGTATCGATGATCACATCGGCTACAGAACGCAACGGCTCAAGTGTGCGGCGTTCTTGCTCTATCGCTGCGCTGAGTAGCTCACCGGTGGAAGCAGGGTGGCGGCGCCTGGTGCTTTCGTAACGACGAATCAAGATGTCGGTGCTGGCGTCCAAGAAGATCGTGTGGAC
The DNA here is from genome assembly GCA_020439605.1 of Acidimicrobiales bacterium. Lineage (GTDB taxonomy): Bacteria > Actinomycetota > Acidimicrobiia > Acidimicrobiales > Iamiaceae > Aquihabitans. Next base: position 2,955 of record JAGQSI010000021.1, read on the forward strand.
AGAAGAGCCCACGCCACGAAGACCCTCAATCATCTCCTGCAACTCTGTGGCCACCGTATTCCAGCCTGCCACGAACGCAATCCGATCCGTCTCCGACGCCGGCTGCAAGGCAAGTTCTGCAACTTTTGGCATGAGCGAAACCGGCATGTTGTCGATCACGAACCAGCCCAGGTCCTCAAGAACATCTGCAGCGGTCGAGCGCCCAGCCCCCGACAGACCGGTGATCACCACGAAGTCAGCCATGGGGCAAGTCTAAGGACTTCACGAAGGTGGTTGTGTCCCCTTGCGCATCCACCCTGCAACAGCCGCCAAAACACAGATGAATGTGTATACCCCAACCACCGACCACACCAGCGTGTCGAATGTGTCATCGAGATATCGAACGTATCCAACGCCCGCAGCGAAAGCCCCCGGAGCAGTTAGCAACATCTGTCGACGCGGTGAGTAAGCAACAAGCTTGAGGTTGTCGACCACGAACTCGATCACGCCGGGCAACGGAAAGAGCCACAGGACTACTGCATCGAGATCGCGGGTCCACCAGTCTCCAATACTCAAAGCCACCGCTGACACGAAAGCCACGGGGTAGAGCACCAGGCAACGGCGACAGATGTGCATGCCACCAATCACGCTGCAGCGGTCATAGTCGCTGGGCCAGTGATGCGATAGCCACATGGGGGTGTCGGCTACTGGCGGCTCTGAGTTTGATCCCGACGGTATGTGGCCGGGACTGGTCATGTGTGGTCTTCCTTCTCGGCTACCAGAACCAGCAACCGGGGAATAGACGCAGCCGCCTGATACTCAACAGCTCTAGCTAGAAACCCTGGAGGTGGGGCAGGTTCCATCATCCGTCGCAGGACCAGGCCCGCTTCGGACATCGCGTTGATGTAGCGGCTGAGCGGCCTATGAATGAACGGGATGAACACATCCTTTTCAACCTCTTCCACCGACAGGTCCTCAATCAGATAGGGCCCGATCCGCCAGTACTGCTCAGGTGGGTCAAGCATGTAGTCGTCGATCCAACCGCTGTTTGGCGTCTGCAAAAGAGGATGGTTCAAGAAGAACGCGAAGCGACCACCAGGTCTCAACACCCGGGCCACTTCGTCGATCGCATCGTCCACTGCCTCAATGTGTTCGAAGACCAGACAGGCAATTGCTGCATCAAAACTCGCGTCCTCAAATGGCAATGCATCGGCTCTCGCACGAGCAAAATGAGCTCCACCGCCACGCTTGGTGGCCTCCACAACCTGATTGGCCGTCGGGTCTATGCCTGCAACTGTCCTGGCACCGCCGGCCACTGCCAAGCGAGCTACCTGCCCTTCGCCAGTTCCGATATCGAGGACTCGGTCATATCCTTCAAGCAGGTTGGCCGCAATTGGCAAGATCTGCTCTTCGTATTCGGGATCGGCTCCTTCGGTGAAGCCGTCCTGCCACCAATCGGCGTGGGCTTCCCAGAGGTCAATGTCATCTGCCACCTCCGAGACGCTAGGCGCCGGAGCCTCTCAGCGAGGACTATGGATCTTGTCGTAGGTGGCTTGGGCCACTGCGTCAGGTAGCCATGACAAGTCTTGAAGGGTTTCTAGCGATGCTGTCTTAACTGCTTTCACCCCACCGAGTTCCTTTATCAGTCGCTTCTTGCGGGTCTCACCAAGACCGGCGATCCCATCGAGCACAGAAGTTGTCATGCGTTTACCACGAAGCTCACGATGGAAACTGATGGCGAAACGGTGGGACTCGTCACGAATTCGCTGCAACAAGTAGAGGGCTTCTGATTGGCGCGGGATCCTCACCGGATCCGATGAGCCAGGCAGATAGACCTCCTCGAAACGCTTGGCCAATGATGCGACCGGTATCTCCTCGTCAAGGCCTAGTTCTGTGAGGACTCGTACAGCCACCCCGAGCTGGCCCTTACCACCGTCCACCACAAGAAGCTGTGGCGGATACTGGAACTTGCCCCGCTCCGCCACCGGTAGTTCACGCTCAGCTAGGTACGCACTAAAGCGACGGGTAAGGACCTCTTCCATCGCAGCGAAGTCATCGTTACCCTGTCCGCTCTTGATCTTGAACCTGCGGTACTCGGACTTCTTGGCCAGCCCGTCTTCCATCACCACCATCGACCCGACGTAGTCGGTCCCCTGCAGATGGCTCATATCGAAACATTCAATCCGCAGTGGCGCTTCGGGCAGACCAAGATGATCCTGAAGTTCGTTGAGAGCCTTGGCCCTGCTGTTGTGATCACTCGAACGCTTGAGCCGGTGGCGGACCAGCTCTTCTTTGGCGTTGTGGGCAACCACGTCCTGTAACGCTCGTTTGTCACCACGTTGAGGGACCCTGATCGACACGGCAGAGCCGCGAAGCTCAGAAAGCCACTGCTGGTAGAGCTCGGTATCGTCGGGGTCCCAGGGAACCAGCACCTGCTTTGGCATTCCTATTGGCGGCGGAGGGTCATATAGACCTTCGAGAATTCTCCCGGTGAGCTGATGAGAGTCGAGGTCCTCCACCTTGTCCATGATGAAACCCTTGCGACCTACGACCTTGCCCTTTCGAACGTGGAACACCTGCACGGCTGTCTCAAGCTCGTCATCGGCAACTCCGACAACGTCCAGATCTTCGTTGCGCTCGGCCACGATCTGTTGGCGTTCGATCACCTTGGTGACACTCGCTAGCCGATCGCGAAGCCGCGCAGCCTTCTCGAACTCCAACTCGGTTGCAGCTTCTCGCATCATGGATTCGAGCTCGGCGACAACTGCATCCGTATCGCCTTCTAGGAACTGAATCAGCTCGTCCACATAACGCTGATAGGTCTCAGCGTCAACTTCACCAACGCAAGGACCGCAACACTTCTCGATGTGAAACAACAAACATGGCCGCCCGAGTCGCTCGTGGTGGGCGAACTTGTTGTCGGAACAGGTTCTCACCGGGAAGGTTCGAAGCAGCAGGTCAAGGGTTTCACGAATCGCGTACGCGTGGCCATAGGGGCCGAAATAGCGCACACCCTTCTTGCGGGCCCCGCGCATCACCATGGGGCGAGGCCATTGGTCCTGCACGGTGACCGCCAGAAACGGGTAGCTCTTGTCGTCTACCAAACGGACGTTGAAACGGGGCTTGTGGCGCTTGATCAGTTCGTTCTCAAGCAGAAGTGCTTCTAGATCATTGCGAACCTGAATCCATTCGACCGTCTCAGCGGTTGCCACCATCTGGGCGGTGCGTGCAGGCAGGTTTGTCTGGAAGTAGTTGGACAGACGCGACCGGAGACTCTTCGCCTTGCCGACATAGATGATTCGTCCGTGCCCGTCCTTGAACTGATACGAACCAGGCGTGTCAGGGATCGTGCCGGCTGGAGGACGCTGAACCATTACCCCTAGGTTGCCGGATTCAGAGGTGCTTGCAACACCTCGCGGCGTTTTGATCCAAGTGGGGCAATCGCCAGAACACTCAGCACCGTTAATGGAAGTAGCACACGTCCGAAGTCCGCGAAGCGGATCCAAACAGGTTCTCCGAGAAACATCGCGAGAGCAAGATGCACCGCGATGAGTGGCGCGAGCGCGCTGGTGCGGCCAAGTACGAGCGCGACGATTGCCAGGGCGAGGATCGCTACCGCAAACAACCAATCACCAGGCCCCCAGCTGCTCGCTGCTGATAGCAAGCCACCGAAGGGCACCACCGACATTCTCCCTGGAACTGCGCCCTTGGGCCATTCGCCCAAAATCTGATGAAGCACAACAATCCAAAGTAGATATGGCAGTGCGGAGGATGCCGCAGCACGCATGATCGGCCATTCTCGCTGCTGAACAGCCGCTATTGCTAGCACCGCTGGGACCACCAGAAGAGACTCACGACACAGACCTGCAGCGCCAAAGGCCGTGATTGCCATAGCGTCAACCCGAGTCGGAACGAGATCTTCGAGCTTGGGAATGCGTGGCTTGGTGCCCCTACCCAAGCCAAACCATCTAGCGAGACCGAATACAACCAGCGCCGTGCCCAGAGCTTCTGGACCAACCCAGATCAGATCAACAAACACACCCGGTGTTGCCAGTAGCGCGAGCGCCAACCTCGGATCGGCACCAGTCCATTCCATCCATTTCGCTGAGACCGCCAGCAACGCCACTATCGACACGATTGTTATCCCCACCATCGCCCAAGCCACCGCACCGGGCTGCCCTGCAGAGACGATCCAACCCAGCCAGCCGTAGAGCGGACGCTGGTAACGATAAGCCTGCTCCGCAGCCCCTCCGGCTATGAGCTGGCGATCACGAAAGAAGGGATCCGTTGCCTGTGCCGCAAATATCTGGCCGTCACCACGGGTCAAGGATTCCTCGACCGATGAAGTTGGTGGATCATAAACACTTGTGACGAGATCACCGCTCGGTTCCAGGTCTGGTGCCGGGGCCGGCACCACCATCAAGATCCAGTAGCCACTGAGCAAGATCGATATGAAGGCCGTAATAGCAACCACTGCCGCCACTGGCGACACTGTGTTGGTTGCGGATGGACCTTGAGACACTCTCAACTGTCGGCATGGTTGGCGCCGCCTTGAGCGCTCAGTGTTCTCGTGCCCGACTGGCTTTGTCTGATGACGCTCAGTCTCTACTGGGATGACGCCTCCTACAGATTCAGGGCCTCGAACCGATTAGTTGTAGGTGTCTCGACTCCCCCGCCAGGTTGTGATTCTTCTCCACAGCGCGTCGGCACTGATCTGGTTCGGTGGCTTTGTCTTCTATCTACGAGTCTGGCTGGAGCCTTGGGACCTGCGTGGCCACCTTGCTGGAAACGTGGATGCCGTCACTGGTGGGGTAGCTGCCGCACCTTTTCAATACCGGATCCTCGTTCCGTATGTCATGGACTGGATGCATGAGTCGCTCGGCTGGAACTACTTCGCAGCGGAAATGATCGTCGATTTTATTGCGTTGGCAATTGGAGTAACCGCTATCCACTTGATTCTACGTCGCTTGGAGATCGAGCAATGGCTACCACTGGTAGCGCTTGTGGGCTCATTCATTCAGATCGGCAACATGTGGTGGGGCAAGACCGAAACCTATGCAGCCTTTGGAGCAGGCTCAGTAGCCCTATGGGCAGTGCTTCGTGATGAGAAGTCGAGGTGGTTACCTCTCGGATTGGCTGCCGTTGCCCTCGCTGGCACGCGTAGTGACCTTCTGATAGCTCTCGGTATTGCAAGTGTGGCTCGTTGGGTCTTCACTGGACGAGAGCTGCGCGACCTCATTGCGGGAGTATCGCTCGCAGCAGTTGGGGTAGCCAGCACCATTGCTTTCAAGCTGGCCTACCCAGATGCCAACTATGACGAGAACGTCGGGTTGATCAGGATCAGCTACAACCTTGAACTAACGCACCTCCTTGTCACAGCAATGTTCCTGATTCCGATCTTTGGACCATTTCTGCTGTGGCGATCCCAACCGGAGCTACCCACGATCGTCTGGAGTGAGCGGCGATGGCTGGTACCTGTCATTGCCTTGTGCATTGCTCAGATCGGGGCGGTGCTGGTTGTGGGTCAAGCAGACGAGATCCGACTCTTCTTCCCGATCGCGGGAGCTCTAGCCATGATTGCGATTGCTGGCTGGAGCGCTGTGCTGCAAATCCCTTTGCGGCCAAAACAACGAAAAGACGTTGTGGAAGCCACCTGAGCGCCTACACTCACCTATGCCGGTCTGGTATCCGGCTACATGACATCCCGTGCCGACATCCCCGTGGCGAGGCGACCAGACTGCCCCCACCGGCATTAAGCGGGATCCCAACACTTCGGAGGCCCCAGTGCTCAGGCTCCAAACCCCACTAGCCGACAGATACCGAGACGCGTCGCCAGACGAACTCGACGAGATGATCGCCACCGCCAAGGCGAGCCTTGGCGAGAGAGTTTTCATTCTCGGCCATCACTACCAGCGTGATGAGGTCATGAAATGGGCTGACGCCAGAGGCGATTCCTACCGTCTGTCGGTGCTGGCTCAGGAACGCCCAGCAGCGGACTACATCGTTTTTTGTGGCGTCCATTTCATGGCTGAGTCAGCTGACATTCTCACCGGTGACCACCAACAGGTCGTATTGCCGGATCTCAACGCAGGATGCTCAATGGCCGACATGGCAGACCTGGATGAGGTGAGCGAGGCGTGGGAAGCCATCAGCGAACTGGTGGACATCGATCGGGTCGTGCCCATCACCTATATGAACTCATCGGCGGCGCTCAAGGCGTTCGTAGGTGAACACGGTGGAGCGGTCTGCACCAGCACCAACGCTCGTTCTGTATTGGAGTGGGCATTCACCCAAGGAGACAAGGTCCTGTTCTTCCCCGATCAACACCTCGGGCGCAACACTGGCATTTCGATGGGCTACACCCACGCGGACATGCGTGTGTGGAATCCTCGCCAAGAACTCGGCGGACTTGAGGAAGACGACGTGCGTGATGCGACCTTCCTTCTGTGGAAGGGCCACTGCTCGGTACATCAACGCTTCACTCCAAATCATGTGGCCGCATTTCGTTCCGAACATCCCGACGGGATCGTGATTGCGCACCCGGAGTGTTCACACGATGTGTGTTCGATCGCAGATCAGGTCGGCTCCACCGATTTCATCATCAAAGCAGTCGCGGCTGCGCCAGTCGGCTCCACAATTGCCATTGGAACAGAAATTCACTTGGTGAACAGGCTCGCGGCTGAGACACCGGACAAGACGGTCGTTTCGCTTGATCCACTCGTGTGCCCTTGCTCAACGATGTTTCGCATCGATGGACCCCACCTGGCATGGGTCCTCGAGAGCCTCGTAGCTGGCGAGGTACCCAACCAGATCGTGGTGGACCCTGAAACCACTCAGTGGGCAAAGGTCGCGCTACAACGCATGTTGGACATCACCCAGGGCAACCCGGTGGAGGCTAAGCGGCCCACCGCTGTTTAGCTAACTTCGTCCCACAAGACGCCGCTATCCAACTCAGTACCTCTATCCCGGTTACCGTAATCAGACCCAAAGCCCTCCAAGTACCAGTTAAGTAGGAAGCCAGTTGGCCCAAGAGACGCCAGAACTAGGGCCGCTAGAGAGGGATCAATCAACACAACCGTCTCTCAGGAACAAGCTCGGCTGGTCAACAGCCGGAACCATCGCTAGTAGAGGTAGTGGCGCACTAGCCGGAGTTCTAGTTGCCCGCTTCTTAGGTCCGACGGGCAGAGGACAATATGCCGTTCTCATAGCAATCGCATCAGTCCTTACCGCCGTGTCCACGGCCGGATTGCAATTTTGGATAATACGAACGGTTGCACTTGGTGAGACCATTTCCTCGATTCGCCCTATCGTACGTCGCCACTTCTCGTACCTAGTTCCGAGTGCCCTCGCGATTGCCCTAGCGATAAGGTCAGTTGTACCACAAACAAGCGTGACGACTGGGGAACTTGCGGCCACCATATTTCTACTTCTACTCACCACATTTGCGCTACTAACCCTAGCAGTAGTAAATGGACTGCAAAGAATGAGACGGGTTGCAACTGCAACAACAGTCGGAGCAGGGACATATCTCCTCGCGCTTATTGTAATAGAAACTCTAAACTGGACAAAACCATCTACAACTGTCGCAGCCGCGGCACTCGGCCAGGTAATGACAGCGTTAACTTGCGTACCAACTCTCACTCTCCGCAAGGTAGGCGTCGAAGGCCTAGAGAAGCCCGACTATTTCGCCGCAATTAGATTTGGCTTTCCAGCAGCAGTCGGCGAGATGCTCCTCCTAATCTGCATGCGTCTAGATATTCTAATGGTAGCAACACTTATGGGAACTAGAGAAGCGGGGCTCTATGCTGTAGCAACTGCCTTGTCTGAATTGACCTGGATCATACCGGACGGAACCTCTCAGGTGTTACTCCCAATGGCATCCGAAGGCACCCCGGTCAAGGCATCTTTCAAGATAATTATTAGAGCAGTATTGCTGCAGGCCCTGGCCGGGATGGCACTAATGAGCCTAGCTCCTATACTAATACCGACCATCTTTGGCTCGAACTTCAAGGGGGCGGTACGAATCGTCCCAATTCTGATATTAGCTGCACTCGGACTGGGCGCCTGGAAACTGCTTGCTGCAGATCTAGCAGGTCGGGGCCATACAAGAGCAAGAGGCATCTCCACACTCGTAGGCCTACTCTTACTCCTAATATCTCAGCCACTACTTATAGGACGTTATAGCCTCCAAGGAGCAGCCATGGCCTCTTGTATCGCATACTGGAGCGCCACTGCCTATCTTCTATATATCTACCGTAGGCGTACCTAGGAATCTACGGAAGCGGATGAACACCTTCTGCCGATTACAGCCTACTCCTGCAGTAAGTATCCGTCGGGCCAGACTGATGCAATTATTGCGTGGGGAAGATCCGCATGATCTACTCTAACAGCATGAGAATAAAGATCCGGCCAAACTGGATTGAGATTTCTCATTTCCGGAGTCCAGGAGTCCCACACAGTCTCCATCCAGTCGGGTACCACATCTTTAGCATGGCCCGACAGCTGCAATTTAGTTGAAATACGATCACGTGAGCCAACATAACTTCCATGATGAAATACCGACACTTCAGCTGGCACGTCACAAACTCCGCCGAGCATAGCACCAATCCTAGAAGTACGACCAAAAACTTTCGAAACTAATCTCTGCAATACAGACTGAAACACATTTCTAAGATATCGAAACCTTCTATCGGAGCGGACAGCTACAGTTGACCACTCCAAGCCAGCTATCCTATAGTTCCAGCACTTGAAATAGCGGTGAGCACCGGCACGATAGGCTCGCGCAGGATGCTCAGCCATATAGTCGATCAGCCTAGTTAAATCGCCAGGATCCCAGATCTCGTCAGCATCGACTATCAGGAAATAGTCAGGAGCCGGACCCAAAATGTCATAGGTATCCTGAGGAGAGATAGGAGCCACTCCGGCCCTAGGGGCCACCAGATCCATTACAGCATTACGACTAGCAGCCTCACTCGTAAAGTGTTTAATGATGAGCGAGATCTTTCGCTCAGGATCGAACTTCCTGCTAAGCACCATATCCACAATCGTCGACTCAGGACGTGGAGAGTTGGACCAGCTGCGATCGTACGCTGTAATAATAGTAATTCCACTTACAAATGGATAGATTGAACCGATTGAGGCCTCAATGAATTCCTCATCACCCAACACAGTATATAGGGCATGTAGCGATGGTGTCCGTCTACTCATCTCTTTGCCTCATAACAGTTCCTTCTCCAATACCTAGTCAATTTACGACCAATAGGGACTGTTCCCCGAATTCTGCCAACCGCCTATCAGAGTCTTCCATCATATACGTCGTCATCTCATCCAGAGTTTTAACATTCAGATTCCTCAGAAGACTCAGCCAATCATCTGTCGTACTATTCTCGCTCATAATAAAGCCAGTACGACCATGATCTACCTGCTCAGAGAGCCCCCCTACGTTTGTTACGACTGGAACGACTCCTAGCGCTTGACATAGCGGAATCACACCACTCTGCGAAGCAAACCTATAAGGCAAGAGTGCCAAAGAGGCCGAAGAGACGGCCTGTGTCAGGACTCCAGCGTCGAGAAATCCGTCGATAGTAATGGCGCCTTCGACTATCGGTGCGCCACTACCAAGGAATACCATCTCCAGCCCAACTGGCTTTCGTTTCGCAATCTCAACTACAACATCTGTTCCCTTCCCTGAACGTCGGGACAGTACCCCTAAATGCACTGCTCGAAGTTTTCCTGGTTCAAGCTCAGGAAGGACGCTTCCGTAAGGTTGTCTTGCTGCTAGGACGCCCAGCGGGGGTGGGAGTGGAATGATGGTGGGCTTCCGACCCGTGGAGCGCAGAACTTCACGTGCCACAAATCGCGAATGGCAGACGACAGCATCAGCAGATCTAATCTGATTCTTTAGGCCAAGATGAGTGCCGCTTAGAAGAGTGTGGTGGCGGTGGTCATGCACGACCATCACAATTCTGGTCCCGCTTGATCTAGCAGTACGATAAACCAGCTCTTCAACGGCGGGAATCAGATAATTCTGGACTACAACAGTACGAGGTTCAAAATCCTTGATT
>JAGQSI010000219.1 GCA_020439605.1 Acidimicrobiales bacterium
GGTTCGAGCCGAATATCTCGCCGATGGCTACGGCAACGGTGCACGGGTCCCTGAAAGCGGCGGGGGTCTCATGACTCAGATCGACTCCTTCATAGACGCCCAAGGACAACGTGCGGGTAGCCCACTGCTATGGATGAACGGGACCGATCATCTTCTACCCCAACCCCATCTAGGTCGGGTGGTGGCCGAAGTCAACGACGCTGACTGTGGTTACCACGTGAAGGTCACCAGCCTTACAGAACATCTCCAAGATGTACCTCGTGAAGATCTTGCGCTCTGGAAGGGTGAACTGCGCTCCGGCGCCAGATCCAACCTATTGATGGGCGTGGCCTCGGCACGGGTGGATGTGAAGCAGGCCGCAGCACTCGCTGAACGCTCTCTGGAACGGGTCGCAGAACCACTAGCTACCTGTTGGCAACCACCTGAGAGCTACCCCCACGAGTTCTTCGAGTCAGCTTGGCTCGAAGTGATCCGCAACGCTGCGCACGACTCGATCTGTGGATGTTCGACAGATGAGGTCAACGACGCCGTCCTGCACCGCTACAGCGAGGCCACTCGAGTGGCCGAAGCCATCACCGAGCGCAGCCTCATTCGAGTTATCGCAACATCAGGCCAAGACGCGGTAGCTCTCAACCCGACGAGCAGGCCGCGCTCCGGGATGCTCAGCGCGATCATCGCCGGGGAGGTGGCCCCACCCAATACCCAACAGGTGACGCTGCGTGCAGCTCGGGAACGCACCGACACCATCGACCGTGCCACTGCTGTAGCCGTGGTCCAACGCGCAGTTGTAGACGATCCACGTGTGAGTCGAGCCGAACTCCAAGAACTCGACGATGGTACCGTGATCGCCACCATCCACTCGGATCGCCAACCCAAACAAACCAACCTGAACGAGCTTCGAGAAACCCTCGAACGTCTAGCCAACGAGAACCCCACCGGGGTGGTTCATCTCGAAGTCCAACGTCTCCACCCAACCCAAGAAATTCTGTTGCGCTCCGAGCAAGTCCCGGGGTTCGGGTGGCGTGGTCTAGCCCCAGCCGAACTCGGCTCAAACGCTGTTCGCCTAGCGGGCCAGGGTCTCTCAAACGGTTTGGTAAGAGTCGAGGCAGACCAAAGCAACGGGACCTTCGCCATCAATGGGGTCAAGGGGTTTGGCCGGATCTTGGACGAAGGAGACTGCGGGGACACCTACAACTGGTCCCCTCCCACGCAAGACCTGCTCGTGGACCATCCCTTCGATGTGGAGGTTTCCGTCGTCGAGTCGGGCCCGGTTCGAGGACGAATCAGAATCACCCGCCACTACCGCTGGCCCAGCCATGTAGACAAGGGTGCAAGGGTTGGCTCGCGTGAGGTGACACTTGAGACTCTCGTAGAGATACGCGCCGGCGAAGATCTAGTTCGCGTCAAGGTCAATTTCGACAACCAGTGTCGTGACCACCGCGTCAGATTCGTGTTGCCCTTGGTCGAGCCAGCGGACAAATCGGTTGCGGAATGTGCCTTCACCACCGTCGAGAGACAGCTCACAGCAGAAGGTGGACCCAACGAATTCGGCCTTCCGACTTTCCCAAGTCGACGTTTCATAACTGCCGGTGGAGTGCTGGTAGTCCATGACGGCCTGAACGAATATGAACTGGTCGACATCGACGACACGGCCAACACTGGGGTATCCAAGCCCTTGGCCAGGAGTCTGGCCTTGACCTTGGTTCGTAGCGTCGGGCTCATCTCCTCAGGTCCAATGGCGATGAGACCTTTGCCAGCCGGTCCCCCAACACCTACCCCTGACGCACAAATGATCGGCCCTCGGGTTGGAGAACTAGTTATCCACCTGGGTGAACGTGACCCATATGAGGTTGCGGACGAAGCCTTCACTCCCCTATTGAGCGGTCGTTACCCTGCTGGAAGCGGCCTTGGCGATCCAGCCGCACACGGCTGTGCCCTAGAGGTGCATGGAGCCGAAGTGAGTGCCCTTCGGCGGCGCAGAGACGGTCGAGTCGAACTCCGGTTGTTCAACACGTCAAACACGCCATCGCTGGCTGAAGTTCCCAATAGAACTGGAGCTTTTACGAACCTGAACGGTGACGAGACCGGAGAAGCATTCAATGGTCAAGTCACCCTTGGGCCACACCAGATTGTGACCATCGCTCTCGACTAGGACTTGTCCTTGTCTTTGTCCTTGTCCTTGCGGCGTCGTTTTGCCTCGAGCTCAGCAACTTTTGCCTCTCTGCGCTCCGCTCGACGTCGCTGCTGCTTGATGAGTGACGAGGGTGTTTGTTCTTCCTCGCTAGCGCGTCTAAGCACATAGAGCGGGACCTTGCCGATGTCTTTCAGGTTCCGATTCCCGATCGACTTGATGGCAACCGTGTCCGTTTCACCCAAGGCTTCTACGATCTCCTCGGACACCACAACAGAACCCGGGAACGCAATATTGACGAGGCGACTGGCTCGGTTGACCACCGGGCCGAACAGGTCGGCCTCCCGCTGCAGCGCAGGACCGCTCGCCAAACCAATTCTCACATCTGACAGCTCATCGTCGTCGCGGTAGGTCTCAGCGAGAGACAACGCAACCTCAACGGCTGAGGCCTCGTCCGGAACAGCGAACATGACCTCATCACCGATCATTTTCACTACCCGGCCCCCAAGACGCGTCACGGTCTCATAGGCGATCGACTCAAACCGGTCCACCACGGCGGCAAGTTCGTGAGCATCGATCTGCTGGCTGAGCGCCGTGAACCCGACCAGATCAGCAAAGCCGACCGCCCGATGAGTTGGATCACCTTCCGTGTGTTCACGGACCAGTCGGGCACGAGCCTCCACTTGAACATGACGTCTCCACACGACATCCATCACCTGCAACAGCATCGGAAGCAACTGAGGTGCTATCGATGCACTTTCATCGCCGTCATAGCTGCGAGGGACCGTCTGAGGCCCGTCTGGGGCAATCGAATCAACCAGCGTCGTGGCCACCCTAGACATGGACGAGCCAACAACACGTGCCATCTGTGCGGTCAGGTCATCGTCGATCCAGCCCAGCTTCAATAGCTGGCCCACCGTCTTGAGCATGTCCGCGTCAACCTCGGTGAAGACCCGGTCACCGGCACTGGGCTCGGCAAAGCCCAACGAGCGCCACAGCCTCGCTATCTGAGCAGCAGACATGGAACTAAAGCCAGAGACTTCTCCAAGGTCATATTTGGCTTCATGAGGCACCACGAACCGTTCTGTTACGAACAGTCCGAGATGGTGATGCTCTCGGGCTTGGGCGATGGCAGTCTCTGCTACACCGGAAGCTCTCAGGAGGTCTTCAAGTTCGCTTCCCGCAAGCGGAACGGTGACATCGTCGGGAACCTCTGGCGGCTCAGGACGATCGTTGGTCACGAGAAGGTCCCACCCTCGGGCAACACAGGTGGCGGAGCAGCCGGTGTCGCACCGGGCCTGCGCATCTCTGGGTCAATATCTGGATGATCGGGTACGTGGCGGTAGAGATCTACACCTTCAGGCGGTGCTACCTCCGCCAATAGTGTCTCGCCTCTGAGCTCTGTGGTTGACCATTCAGGGTCCAGCGAAGGCGTCCTCAACGTCACTGGCCCCAGATCATCGTGAGGTTGCAGATCCCACAACAGAGCAGGGCGCTGCCCGTGCCAGCGAAT
>JAGQSI010000220.1 GCA_020439605.1 Acidimicrobiales bacterium
CGCGCAAACGCATCGCCCACAATAAGTAGAGAAGTGACCTGGTGGCGTTGGCATGTGTCAAGGATGTCACTGGGGTCGAAGTGATCGACCTTGTCCTGGATGACGATGGTTCCGCCGTTGATCCACGTACTGAGCGCATTCCACATCGCTGCACCGTGCATCAGCGGGGGAGCGGGCAAAGTGGCGAGAGTGCGCTCGGCTGCTGGGCCCACTAGCTCGTCGAGGCTCTCGTAATCGGTGCCGTCCTTACGGCGAACTCCCAAAGCGGCCACCAAGAAGTCGGCCTGGCGCCACAGCACTCCCTTGGGTTTACCGGTTGTGCCACCGGTGTAAAGAACATAGAGGTCGTCGCCACGGCTTTCGACGGCAGGGGCCAGCGGAGAACTTGAGGACAAGGCACTCTCGTAGTCAACCGCCCCGTTCAAGAGTTCATCGCCGGAGCCATCATCAACACGCACCAGTAAAGGGCTTCTGTTTAGATGCGGCAGTACTTCTGCGAGGGTGTCGCTGTAGCAGCCTTGGTATACGATCGCTGCAGCATTGGCATCGTTGAACAGGTACGCCAGTTCTTCGGCAACATAGCGATAGTTGACATTGAATGCGGCAGCGCCGGCCTTGGAAGCAGCCAACTGGGCTTCAAGATAGGCATTGGAGTTCTGAAGATATAGAGCGACGTGATCGTGTGGAGACTGCCAGCCTTCGCGCTCTTCGAGGTCCCCATGGCGGGTTATCCCATGAGCCAACAGAAAGTTGGCAAATCGCCTTGTTCGATCTGTGACCTCGGACCAAGACCAGACCTGGTCTCGAAAGATCAGACATGGCTGCTCTCCCAAGGCCTCCGCCAAGGCCTCGTGGAGAGCAACTAGGTCAAGTTCCACTAGGAGTCGAGGTCAAGAAGAAATCGAAACGCGTTCGATCACGACAGGATCGACGGGACGATCACCGGGGCCGGTTGCGGTGGTGGCGATCGCGTCCACAACGGCTTGGGACTCGGCACCCGAGACCTGACCGAAAATTGTGTGGCGGTTCTGTAGGTGGGGCGTGGGCACGACGGTGATGAAGAACTGTGAGCCGTTGGTCCCAGGGCCAGCATTGGCCATGGCGAGCTTGTACGGAGCATCAAATTTGTGGCTCGAGTCGAACTCGTCTTCGAAGTTGTAGCCGGGGCCGCCGCGTCCGGACCCATCAGGGCAGCCACCTTGAATCATGAAGCCATCGATTACCCGGTGAAAGATCAGCCCGTCATAGAAAGGAGTTGAACGGTCTCGGCCTTGCTCTTGGTCCTTCCAAGTGGGCTCACCCTTGGCGAGACTTACAAAGCTTGAAACGGTCTTTGGTGCATCGTCTGCGAATAGGTCTAGAACAATGTCACCACGGTTGGTGTGAAGGGTTGCCTGCATCCCTTGATCCTGCCACGTCAGAGGTGGGGGGCGCCTACACAGTGAACGAAACGGTTGGATTCATTACTGCGATGAACTCATCTGGGTCCACACCCCGTGTCACCCATCCCCCTGCACCGAGCAATAGAGCAGCTATGGCTGCCTGTGACGCCAACTCCATTTGTTGATCCTCTGTGAGTCCAATTGCTTGTGTCCAGCGCTTTCGCAAACCATGCAGTGATGGATGATCAAGCCCGCCGGTGCTCACTAGGACGCTCCAAGCATCTTGTTCATTCTCCACGAACGAAAACACTCCATAAACAAGCGCTCGCCATGTCTCAAAGGGGCTAGCGACGCGCTTCAGTCCATGGTTGACCCATCGATCAAGCCGGGTGATCATCCTGACCTGTACCGCGTCGACCAGGCCTCTGTGGTCACCTAGATAGGTATGGACAAGGGGGCGTGAAACTCCAGCCGCCTCCGCCACATGGCTGAAGGTGACCAGGAGCGGGTCGTGTTCTCCTAGGAGGGTTTCCGCAGCGTCAATAATCAGGTCACGTCTTGTAACAGGGTCAAGACGCGCTGCTCGCACTCGCCCAGTTTTGGGCTCGCTCATCAACTAGAGGTTGACGCCGGCGATCGCTACCTCTGTAAGCGTCTCGCCCGGCTCTAGCGGATGGTGGCAAGCCACGAAGTGATCCGCGTCTCCAACCTGCGTCATCTCAGGGACCTTGTCTCTGCAAATATCGTCAGCTTTCGGGCACCTGGTGCGGAACCGGCAACCCGAAGGAGGAGACAACGGCGAGGGAATCTCGCCGCCGAGGGTGTGGCGATCTTCGGGACGAATGGTTGGATCAGGAACTGGGATAGCGCTCAGCAGGGCGGCCGTATACGGGTGTGCCGGCGCCTTATAGAGCTCATCGGGGTCTCCGACCTCACAGAGCCGACCTAGATACATGACTGCCACACGGTCGCTGATGTTCTTGACCACTGCAAGGTCGTGGGCAATAAACACCAGAGTCAGTCCGTAGCGTTGCTTCATGTCCTCAAGGAGATTGAGGATCTGGGCCTGCACCGATACGTCTAGGGCAGAAACCGGCTCGTCGCACACGATCAGGCGAGGCTCGGTGATTACAGCGCGGGCGATCGAGATTCTTTGGCATTGTCCACCAGAGAACTGATGAGGTCTGCGACCGCGAACCACAGTTGGGTCAAGACCTACGGTCAACAACATGTCGTCGACCTTCTTGACGCGCTCTTCTTTGGTCCCGATGTTCCAGATGTCGAGACCCTCAGAAACGATGTCCTCTACGCGCCTGCGCGGATTGAGCGACGAAATCGGATCTTGGAAGATCATCTGAAGATGAGTGCGCAGTTCGCGCATTTCCTTGGCGTCGAGCTTGGTCAGGTCTGTACCTTCGAACTCAACAGAACCTGAGGTCGGGGAGGGTAGCTGCATGATGGCTTTGCCGGTAGTTGACTTACCACAGCCAGATTCCCCTACAAGTCCAAGGGTTTCACCCTCGAACACGTCAAGGCTTACGTCGGTGACTGCGTGAACTGTTTGGTTCTTGCCAACGGAGAACTCAACCACGAGATTCTCTACCCGTAGTAGGGCATCGCCGTCTCTTAGATGGGCTTTACCTGTACCGGCCACTAGGAGTCTCCGTCCTTTTGTGTCATTCCGGCTGGAGCGCTCGGCCACGGCACCTGCTGAGTTGTGCCGACGGGGAAGTGACAGCGGTAGAGATGAGAGGGGTCGTTGGGGTCCGCCGTGAGTTCGGGTTCCTCGGAGAGGCACTTGTCCTGGGCGTACTGGCAGCGCGCCGCGAACTTGCAGCCACCTGGCAGGTTCACAAGATCTGGCGGTCTTCCGCCGATGGCCTCAAGTCGAGTGTGCTTGGCCATCTCGAGCTTGGGGATGCTCTCGAGCAGCGCTTCGGTGTATGGGTGGTGGACGTTGCCAAACAATGAAGCTGAGCTGGCTTGTTCGACGATCTGTCCCGCGTACATGACCGCAATGTCGTGGGCGCGTCCCGCCACAACTCCAAGGTCGTGGGTGACCAGAATCATGGCCATCTGTCGATCGGTTTGAAGTGACTGAAGTAGGTCCAAGATCTGGGCTTGAACCGTCACGTCAAGAGCGGTGGTTGGTTCATCGGCGAAGAGAAGCTTTGGCCCACAAGCGAGGGCAATTGCAATCATGATTCTCTGGCGCATTCCGCCAGACATTTCATTGGGGTACATGCGCATG
>JAGQSI010000221.1 GCA_020439605.1 Acidimicrobiales bacterium
CATCGAGGCAAGGGGTCCGTCGCAGGTCCCGATCCCAGGGGGCGATGGTCAAGGCTGGTGGCGGTGGCGTGTTCCCTCGCGCCTTGAGGGTCAACTGCGTTCCGATCTCGAGGTAGAGCGGATCCTGAAGGACCGTGAACGCTGATGTTGTCAGCGGTCTGGTTCCAGGGCCTAAACGCTCGTCGGCCGTTGCGTAGCACCCCGGATGCGCCTGCAACGCCAACGCCAATGCCGTGTCGGGGTCTACTGGCTGGACCCACACCAACTGGCGTCGTTGCTCAAGTCTCGGATTTCGATTCTGGCCGCGTAGGCACCATCAACCAGAGCCCTCAAACATCGTCAGGCACTTCTCTTCGGCGAGTTTTCGCCAACAGTCCCTATCCTCAAGAAGTCGGCATGCAACAGGTGCTATATGGAGATCGCATATGAAGAACAACTTGAAAACAGCGGTACTGCTCGCCGCCATAGGTGGGTTACTAATCGTGGCTGGTGGGGCGCTCGGCGGCAGTGGGGGCGCGCTCATAGGTCTGATGATCGGGCTGGTATTCGTGGGAGGCTCATACTGGTTCAGTGACAAGCTGGCCATACGTTCCGCTCGAGCGGTCGAGGTTACGGCCGAACAAATGCCTACGTACCATGCGATAGTTGTGGACCTGGCGCAGCGTGCCCAGATCCCGATGCCTCGCATCTATGTGTCGCCGGATCCGCAGCCCAACGCTTTTGCGACCGGCCGCAATCCCTCCAATGCAGCCGTCTGTATCAATCAGGGAATCCTCGATGCTCTGAGTTGGGATGAGCTGCGAGGAGTATTGGCCCATGAAATCAGCCATGTACGTAACCGCGACATCCTCATCAGCTCGGTAGCGGCTGCGGTTGCGATGGGCATAACCATGCTGGCATCTATTGCTCGCTGGGGAGCGATATTTGGTGGCGGTGGACGCGACCGAAATGACAACATTTTCGCTGTGTTGGCCATGGCGATCCTCGCGCCGATGGCTGCAGGATTGTTGCAGATGGCGCTCAGCCGTAGCCGTGAGTACGAGGCGGACAGGCGTGGCGCGTTGTTGCTAGGCAGCGGAGAGCCCCTAGCTGCAGCGTTGGAGAAACTCGATAGGGGAACCCGTGCCATCCCGGCCAACGTTGCCCCCGCACAGGCCGGTGCCTACATTGCCAATCCGCTAGCGAGCGGACGGGCCCAGTTCTCCAACATGTTCACCACCCACCCTCCAATGGAAGAACGGGTTCGCCGTCTTCGCTCTGGCGAATGGCAGCGTTGAGGCTCAGTTAGTCCCGGAAGTTGTTGAACTGAAGCGGAACCCCGAAGTCCCCGCCTTTGAGTTCGGCGATGACGCCCTGAAGATCGTCTCGCTTCTTACCAGTCACCCGAAGTTGGTCGCCCTGGGTCTGTGATTGGACACCCTTGAGACCGAGACCCTTGATGAATTTATTGAGCTCGCGGGCTTTGTCCGAAGAAATGCCAGCAACGATGGCTGCGTTCTGGCGTACACGGGCGCCTGAGGCCTCTTCGACCTTGCCATAGTCAATGGACTTGAGCGACACCGAACGCTTGACGAGCTTTTCCTCAAGGAGGACACGCAATGCAATCAGGCGATCCTCGGAGGAAGTGGCCATCTTGATGGCGTCTTCGGTGAGTTCGATCGAGGAGTCGGTCCCCTTGAAGTCGTAACGGTTCCCCAATTCTCGAGCAGCCTGGTCCACTGCATTTCGGACCTCTTGCATGTCGACCTCGGAAACAACATCAAAGCTAGGCATGGTCGAAGGTTACCGAATCTGGCGGACCAGAACCCGGTTGTTGGATGCCGCCCAATCCTTGCTAGGTTATCTAATTCCTGGGTCGGTGCCCGAGTGGCCAAAGGGAACGGGCTGTAAACCCGTCGGCTTACGCCTACGTTGGTTCGAATCCAACTCGGCCCACGAGTAAAGCCACGAACCACGGTCAACAAGCCTTGACCGTGGTTCGTTGCTTTTCGTCCTGCGTATCAGACCGCTAGGTGGTCGCTGCCAGTTCCGGCCGTAGGCGTGGCTGCCTGGTGGTTGGACACCGAAGGCTCAACGAGCGCTACTTCGCCGGTCAAGGCTTCAAGGCGTGCCCAACTCGCCACATCTTCAGAATTGGTCAGAACTATGACCTGTGGTGAACCGCTTGAGCGAGCCAGCAACTCCAACATTGTCAATTTGGTGGCTGAGTCCACGTCTCCGAAAGGGTCATCGAGGATCAATGGCAGGGACTCGCCGCCTGAACCCAACGAACGTAGCTTCGTCATGTGGGACATGACCGACAGGGCAAGAGCTTCAACTTCGCCGCCCACCTCCGTAGCGGTGGTTGAGATACGGCTCAAGGACTCGAGTTCCTTGCGTAGCTTTGCCGCGTTCTCAATCGCTTCGTGGTGCGCTAACGCCCACTCCACGCTCACGTCTCCAACGAGTTGGGTCCATCGTGCTGCGGCATAGCGATGATCCTCGGCTACCGCGCTGCGGCGGCGGTGGGTTTCTGATCCGTCCATCATCTCGTTGACTCGCCCCACCATGTAACCAACGTAGGAATCAGCGCCGGCTTCAGCCAGCATCGTGCGCTCTGAGCGTCTCATCGATTCGACCCGGCCGCGCATGATGAATGCGAGAAGGATTGTCGCCATGCCAACCACCAGGATGGGAACGGCCATTACCGGCTTGACCATCGCTACTGGTAGTGCAGCTAGCAGCGACACTGCGCACACGATCGAGGCCTCGCGCTGTAGCCTTCGATGCTGTTCGACAGCGGCTTCAAGACCTTGATGGTTGTCTTCTATTCGAGATACCACGTCGGGGCTGTTGAACGAGCTTGCCGTAGCCTCGGCCACAGCTGTCATCTCGTCCTCGGTGATGCGGACTCGAGCGGCAGTGGACCAAAGAGTTGTCTGATCCATTTCCGCTAGGCGTTCGATCCGGGGGTCTTGTTTGGTTTCTGTGTCGAGATGGGAACGCTCAAGGTGTATCTCGTCACGAGCCTGTTGGATATCGATGCCGTATCGGTTCAGTACGTCCAATCCGCCATCGTCGCTGCGGAATTCGTCGCTGGCGTCGGAGCCAATGGACACGTCGATTACGCGGTGTTCGCCTGAGGAGGGTCGAAGTACGGCGAGCTTGCGGCCGCGATCGTCCACCAGTTCTAGGTTGACACCGCTGCGGTTACTAGCGAGGCCGCCGAGCAGTTCAGCCACCAAACCCTTTCGTGCTCCGGCGTCAACGCCAGCAACCACCGTTAGACGAGGGTGAAAGGCGAGGGAGAATGTCGTTGAGCCCTGCTCAATGACCAACCGGGTGTAGTGCACTGTCTCCCATCGGCAGATCTGCGCCATCACTTGAGCAGGTCTTTGACCCAAATCGCCCTGATGTGGCCAACAAAGTGCAGGTCGCGGGCCTTTTAGCATCCGCCCATCTCTCGTGGCTATGCTAGGTAGTCGGCTCAGGGACGCGCGCGTTCTTGAGACCTTGCCTCCTTAGCTCAGTCGGCAGAGCGCTTCCATGGTAAGGAAGAGGTCGTGGGTTCGATTCCCACAGGAGGCTCGCATA
>JAGQSI010000222.1 GCA_020439605.1 Acidimicrobiales bacterium
AGGTAGCGGATTTCTATGACCGGTACGAGCGAGAAAAGCGCAAGCGGGCATTGGTGGATTTCGATGACCTACTGATCCAAGCCGCTGATGCGATGGAGAACGATCCGAGTTTCGCAGCAGCTCAGCGCTGGAGGTTCCGTCACCTCTTCGTCGATGAATATCAAGATTTGAATCCGCTTCAAGAACGTCTGCTCAGAGCTTGGCTTGGCGATCGTAAGGACCTTGCGGTGGTGGGCGATCCAAATCAAGCGATCTACGGATGGAACGGCGCCGACGCCTCGTATCTAACAAACTTTGCTGCTCAACATCCGGGCAGCGAAGTCATTCGACTGGAGCACAGTTACCGTTCCACCGCCGAGATCCTTACCGTGGCAGCAAGTTCTCTGGGTTTGGAACTTGGCGTTTCGCTTCCGGCTCCCACCCGCACAGGAGGAGCCGCACCATCGATCAAGGGATACGCCAACGAACTAGACGAAGCGGCCGCAATCGTTCGTGCGATCCATGACAATCATGGGCCCTCCAAGCCGTGGTCGGCGCAAGCAATTCTGATCAGAACCAATGCCCAAAGCGCTCCGATAGAAGCGGCTATGCGGCGTAGCGCGATCCCATATCGAGTCCGCGGAGCAACATCGCTGCTCGATGACCCATATACGAAGAACCTCCTCAAACAGCTCGATCGTCTCAACGAGCCTCTAGCAACAACGATCTCGGATCTCGATGTGCGTGTAGGTGAGATGAGGGCGGAGTTGGCTGCTGTGAAAGCTCCTGGCGAGACAGACGACAACGATACGAAATCAGATGCAGGAGCGGTTGACGACACGAGTTCGCTTGGCCATCGCTTGGCAATCTCTGAGCAGATAGTTGCACTCGGACGTGACCTGTTGGTTACGGATCCAACCGCTAGAACCTCAGGCTTTGTCGGGTGGTTGAAGACCACTCTCAATGACGGACACCAGGTCGGGCGCGACTGTGTCACCATCTCAACGTTTCATGCCGCAAAGGGCCTTGAATGGGAAGTCGTTCACGTTGCGGGTCTCGAAGCTGGTTACGTTCCGATCACCCACGCTCGAAGCCCAGAAGCCAAGCTCGAAGAACGTCGGTTGCTCTACGTAGCGTTGACCCGTGCCGCAGACGTGTTGAGCTGCACCTGGGCTGCACAGAGAACCTTCGCCAGCCAAACAGTGAGCCGAAAGCCTTCGCCGTGGTTAGCGCAACTCGGCTCCACCATTTCAGAACTAGAGGATTCGACCAAGCTCATCAGCAATCCAAAAGAAGTGCTAGCTCAAGTGCGCAACAGCCTCCACGATCGTCCTCGGAGTTCGCTGGCAGTCCGCGACATCGAGTTGGAGCGAAAGCTACGAGTTGTGTTGCGGGAGTGGAGAGCCCGCGAGGCGTTTCGTCGCAACACAGTGGCCACTGTGGTACTCAGCGATCTGGCGCTGGATGGACTCGCCCGCCACAGGCCCACCACCACCGGTGAGCTCGAGTCGCTTGCAGAACTGGGGTGGGCCACTCGAGAGCAATACGGCGCTTTGTTGCTCTCCCTTATCGCCTCTCAACTGTGCGATGACAAGCCCAGTGATCTTGAGGATGACCGATGCGCTTCGAGCTAAGGCAACGTTTCGCCGCTTCACCAAACGAAGTTGATCGTGCCTACACGGATCCAGACCTGTTCGCGACTCTTGTGGGTCTACCCAAACTTGGTGGAATCCGAGTCCTTGATCATCAGGTATCTGGCGATCAGGTGAAGATGCGGGTTCACTATTCATTTACAGGTGACCTGCCTGCAGCGGTAACCGCTGTTGTGGACCCAGAGAGGCTCACCTGGGTTCAAGAATCCGCTCACGACCTCAGCAGTGGTGTAACCACCTTTCGGCTAGTACCGGACCATTATCCAGATCGCCTCAAAGCATCAGGCAAGGTAGTTGTCTCGCCACTTGGAAACGGCGCTCAACGGGTCTTGAGCGGGGAGCTCAAGGTCCGTGCACTTCTTGTGGCAGGCGCGGTCGAAGGCGCAATCGTTAGCGGACTCGGCGAATACCTTGATGCCGAAGCGCCGGCGGTAGATCGCTTCTTGAAGAGCTAGCGGACCTCTCCGCTTCGAGCTTCACGTTCGGCCAACAGATCCAGGAACTGCCCAGGTCTGATCGATATGAATATGCCTTTGGCGGTTGCAGTCAAACGGTCGCCGGCGAAACACGAGCCCTCGGTGAAGATCTTGCGACGCTCAACACCGCTGATCTTGCCGACCAGACGCAGCGGGGTCTTCAGAGGAGTTGGAGATTCGTATCGGACACTTAGAGTTCCAGTCATTCCCGGAGCCCCGGACAGGGACTGAGTTGCCCCTAGCAGCTCATCGAAAATTGCAGCCACGTAGCCGCCGTGAACGCAGCCGGGTGGACCTTCATAGGCCTGAGGGAAAGTCACCTCAGCAATGATCGTGCCGTCCTCTTCACGGATCGACATCGGTGGAGCAAGCGGGTTGGCTATTCCGATCAAGGGACTGTGATCAAACAGCGGATCCTCACGGGTACCGGTGGTTGCCATCTCCGAGAACCCATAGAGAGAACCTTGCTTGTAACCATCTAGATGACTGAGCGCGGCCCTTAGGTCTACCGTTGCTGCCGCAATGACCTCATCGGGTGCGTCGGTGGCGACGAGACGGTTTGTGAGCTCTCGTGTCGCATCCGCAAGATCCTTGAGGGTCTGTCGACGCGGCGACAAGTTGTCTGTTGAAGCGGCTGCCTTGATCCGTTTGGTAACAGCAGCGATTCGCTCTGGATCAGACTCTCCCGCCATCTTCGGAAGATGATCAAAGTCCGGTGGTTGGGCGCTCATAACGTCTCCAGTTACAGGTCGAAATCGATGATTACCGGGGCGTGATCGCTTGGCTTGTCACCTTTACGAGCTTGACGATCCACAGTGGCGAAATGTGCCGCGTTCGACAGAGTCCTGGTAGCGAGAACCAAGTCGATTCTCATGCCCCTGTGCATATGGAAATCGCCGCCTCGATAATCCCACCAGCTGTAGATCTTGTCGGCTGGTTCAAGCTCCCTGAATGTGTCCACCAGACCCCAATCCAGCAGTTCACCAAGCGCTTCTCTCTCTGGCTCGCTCGTGTGGGTTGCACCCACGAACTTCGAAGGGTCATATACATCGACGTCGCTCGGAGCGATGTTGTAGTCGCCAGCGATTATCAAAGGTTGCTGAGGATCAGATTCCTGCTCGAGTTTGGTTCTCAACTTCGAGAGCCAGGCGAGCTTGTAGGTGTAGTGGTCATCGTCGAGGGAGCGACCGTTAGGCACGTACGCGCTCGCCACTCGCACTCCCCCACACGTTGCCCATACCAACCTGGCTTGTGGATCATCGTCGTTGGGGCCAAACCCCAACTCGGGACCTTCAAGTCCTACCCGGCTGAGGATCGCAACGCCGTTCCAACGACCTTCACCATGGTGAACCGAGTCATATCCGAGGGAACTGAACGACATTGCCGGGAACGCGCTGTCGGCGAGCTTGGTCTCCTGCAAACACACAACGTCTGGCTGAACATCGCTGAGCCATTCCTCAACAC
>JAGQSI010000223.1 GCA_020439605.1 Acidimicrobiales bacterium
CTGTGCAGTGCCCAACCAGTAGGCGTCTACGTCGTCCTTGTCTATGGCGGCGGCGCGGAATGCCTCCTGGCTTGCCTCAAGAGCAAGATCTTCGGTGCTCTTGTCCCAGTGCTCGCGAAATGGCGTACAGCCCATGGCGACAATTGCAACCCGGTCCTTGATGCCGTGACTAGCCATGATCAGGCCTCCGTGCTTTCGTCGTTGCCAGCCGTGTTGGTTGAAGCGACTGGACGTGCTTTCCAGAAGTAGTTGTGAATGCCGTCCGCAGTGAAGAGCTTGCGGAAGGTCATCTCGACACGATCGCCAATGCGCACAGCCTTGGGATCCACATCGGTCAATTCGATCGGGGCGCGGCCTCCGCCATCGAAGTCCACGATTGCAAACACGACGGGGGGACTCGGCGAGTAGACGAGCTTGTCGATGGTGTAGGTGGCGATGGTTCCCTGGACGTCGGCCATGGGGATTGGCTCCATATCGTCCACTGCGCCGCCCTGCATCGACACCCGTGACGGTGGAAGATGGATTGCGCCGGTGCTGCGATCCTTTGCTCCGACGAAACCGAACTTCCAATCCTCGTTTCGAGACGCGGCAGAAGCTGAGGGTCGAGCGGGTTCGGGACGGCGGGGAGGCTCGGGGCTGAGGTGGCCACGCCAGGCGAGGAACTTACCGTAGGGAACCGGCGCCCCGGCCTGTACCTGCTCATCGAAGGGGCGTGCTGGGTCGAACGATTTAATGGCATCGGTGGTTCGCAACACCAGCGCATCTGCACCATCTGCGAGGCTCAACAACACGATGATCTGGCCTGCCTTGGCAGAGTCCAAAGCGGCTGCGAGCAACATTGCTGGCTGTGCGGCACCGGGGTTTCCGATGAGACCGGAGCGGTCGTCGAGCACCTTGGCACTGTCCACGCCGAGCTTTCGGACCACGGCCTTACATGCACGGCCATGGGTTCCCGCCACCACCAGGCAATCCACCCGCTCAGCATCGATGCCGGCGTTGGCCAGCGCGGCCTTGAACGCCTTGGTGCCCAACTCCACATAGCGGTTCTCACCGAACTTTTCTTCCCACTGCTTGGAGCGAGAATCGCCCGGAGTGCGCCACCGGTCGAGGAATTCATCGGTCGCGCTAGCGGAGCCGATCAGTTCAGCAAGAACCGCAACGTCGCTGCCGTTGCTGTCATCGCCGACCAGCAGTGCTGCGCCGGCGTCACCACCAGCGGCTTCGTCTGAGGAACCGGGCAGACCGGTGCGGATATCGGAACTCACGAGCAAAGTGTTGGGGCCAGCGATCAGTGCAGAACGCAATGCGGCGACTCCGGAGCGGACCGCTCCGCCGAAGTCTGCAGCGATCACATCGTCGCCAAGTTGCAAAGCGGCATGGATGGCGGTGGCATTGGTCTTGTCGGAGTAGGCCGGCGCCACTGTTGAGAACCACAGAGCATCTGGCGTGGCAGTAGTTGAGCGCAACGCGAGACGTGCGGCTTCAACTCCCAACGTGGTCGTGTCCTCGTCGTAGGAAGCAACACTTCTGGTGCCCTTGCCCCCACCGGTGCCTGCAACTGCGGCAATGGTGGTTCGGTCCAAACGACGGTGAGGTAAATAAGCGGCGTAACTGATCACTCCACGCATAGTTTCTGAGGCTACGGCCTAACCTGACGGTCCGTCAGATTTGAACGCAAGGATTCGGAGCGAGGACATGAAACTCGGTGACATCTCAAATGAGTCAGCAGCTACCAACACCAAGCCATTGTCCGGGGTGCGGGTGCTCGCGCTCGAACAGATGCAGTCACTGCCTTGGGCAACCCAACTGCTCGGTCGCCTCGGCGCAGAGGTTGTGAAGGTAGAACATCCCAAAGGCG
The DNA here is from genome assembly GCA_020439605.1 of Acidimicrobiales bacterium. Classification (GTDB taxonomy): domain Bacteria; phylum Actinomycetota; class Acidimicrobiia; order Acidimicrobiales; family Iamiaceae; genus Aquihabitans. Next base: position 1,859 of record JAGQSI010000223.1, read on the forward strand.
GGGACTCCGGTCGCGGCTCACTACCTGCAATGACCGATCCCGCAGGGAGGCGAGTGGGAGCCACGTTCTTGCGCAACAACCTCTCGAAGCGCTCTATCTGTGTGGATCTCAAACACCCTGAGGGAAGACAGATCATCTTGGATCTCGCACCCCATTTTGATGTGGTGTGTGAGAACTTCAAGGCGGGGACCTTGGATCGTCTCGGCTTGGGATGGGAGGACATTTCGGCGGTTGCACCTCGGGCCATCTACCTATCGGTTTCGGGATTCGGTTCCACCGGCTCGCCCTATGACCGCTGGCCGGCCTATGCGCCGATCGCCGAGGCAATGTCGGGGATCTATGAGTTCAAGCGTCAAGGCGATGAACCCCCACTGGTGGCGCCGATGGGAGGCCTGGGCGATATCGGCTCGGGACTTTTCGCCGTGATCGGAGTTCTTGCAGCGCTTCGCCATCGTGAAGCCACCGGCAAGGGTCAACGGGTGGATATTGCGATGCTTGACGCGCTTGTTTCCATCTGCGACATAGTGCCGAACTTCTGGTCCATGGGCCTGCGAAACGGCGACCTGGGTCCTTTGATCATGCACGGATTTCGCGCCAGTGATGGCTGGTTCATCATTCAGGTTGGCCGTGAGAACCACTTCGCCAAACTGGTTGAGGCCATTGGCCATCCAGAATGGGTGGAAGATCCCCGCTTCAAGGAACGTCAAGGTTGGATCGATCACCTCGATTCCGTGTTGCGTCCCGCCATCGAGCAATGGGCATCCACTCGCACCAAGGTGGAGGCCTGCGACGATCTTGCATTGTTGGGGGTGGCGGCTGGACCTTGCTTCTCAGATGAGGAAGTTGTCAACGATGAACACGTTGCAGCACGTGACATGCTCGTCGAGGTGCCAAGAACCGATGGGATCGAACAGCCAGTGCTTGTTCCTGGTAACCCGATCAAGCTTTCAGCGGTTAGCGAGGGTCCTGAGTCTCGGGTGCCGTGGCTCGGTGAACACACCAACGAGGTGCTCATCGCCGAGTTGGGTCTAGATGAGGCGGCTGTTGGAGCGCTGCGTGAGTCGGGCGCAATCGCCTAGAGCTTGATCATGGCTGTGGGTCGTTTTGCTCCGAGTCCCACTGGGGATCTCCATCTCGGGAACCTGAGAACTGCCCTTGTGGCTTGGCTGTTCGCACGAAGCGCCAACAGCGATTTCATCGTGCGTATGGAAGACCTTGATCGAGTGCAAGCAAGTGCAGCCGTTGAGACTTCTCAGCTTCGGGATCTAGAAGCGTTGGGGCTGGACTGGGACGGCGAAGTTGTACGCCAGAGTGAACGCTTTGATCTCTACAACGATGCGATCGAGCGTCTCAGATCCAGTGACCTCATCTACCCCTGCTATTGCACCAGACGTGAAATCCAGCAGGCTCCGCGTGCTCCACAGGCCTCGAGCGGCGCCGAGGCTCATCTCGCGCCTGAAGGTGCCTACCGTGGCACCTGCCGGGGGCTCACCGTGGCGGAGCGAGAAGAACGAGAGGCGGCTGGACGTAAGGCTTCGCTGCGCCTTCGTGGGCCCAATGTCGCTATGGAGGTTCATGACGACATCGTCGGTGTCGTCTCTGCAATGGTGGACGATGTAGTTCTTCGTCGTAACGACGGGGTGCCGGCGTACAACCTCGCGGTCGTGGTGGACGACGATGCCCAAGGGATTGAACAAATTGTGCGGGGCGAC
>JAGQSI010000224.1 GCA_020439605.1 Acidimicrobiales bacterium
CGGAGAGTTCGGAACGAATGGGAAGATTGTTGAGGAGATCTATCGAGTTGAAACCGCGCCCGTGTGGAGTCGGGTTGAACGTCTTGATGATCTCGGGATCAAGTGCGGCATCAAATCGATCACAACGTTCCAACACCCCGAGACCTTCGAGAGCACTCATCGTGAGGAGACACTTTCGGCACTTGCCACAGTTTCGATCGTGACCACCTTCAAAACAGACGTGCAAGGAACCAAGAGCGGTGTCATTGGAGGCGACCAGCGCTGTCTTCTGCCAGCGTGAACGATGATCTCCATCGTGGGTCACCCCTACCTGAGCGCTCGACCACTGTGGGTCGAGCAGGGCATGGGTGCCCCAGGGGCGGGTGTGACCCTTCACATGACTCGAGGCGATCAACATCTCTCCGATCATCGGTGACAGGGCGAGACCACAAGCAGCCATGATCGCACCGTGGCTCAACTCCCAACTGATGAACGGATCAAGCTTGGCTCTGGCGTCTGTGTCCAGTATCACGACCGGTAGGGCCAGATCCGCTCCCGCTCGCACATGTGCTGCCCTTAGTTTCTGGCGTACCGCGGGACTGTGGCGTGGCTCCACTCCGTCGAGATAGAGCAGATGGGTAACCCGTCTTCGGTTGTCGAGATAGCTGGCCCAAGAGTCGATCCCGCGGGTGAAGAACAGCCCAACGCCAGTAGCTGGTGGCTGCTGGACTTCAAGTTCGACCGCTCTGATCTGAGGAACCGGTTTGTCCAGCCAGGCCCCAAGGGTCTTCGCTGCGTCTTGCGCCCCGGTGATCTGGACCCGGGACAAGGGTTCATCTATCTGGAGATCCTCCCCGAACAGCACTGCCGCCAGAACCCCTAGGGGCACAAACGGTGCCACACTGGCATCTACAACATCGGGTGTGGCAGGGCGACGAGATGAATCACCGATGGTCACAGCACTGATCGTGAATTGAAGATCCGGGCCTGAGTGCTCACTGGTCACGCTCGCTGTGAGCGAGCCGTTGGACACCTGGGTGGTATCGCCGAGCGAGAGGTGCACGCCTAGGGCCTGGGGTCGTTTCTACGCTGGACCTGCATCGGGACCACCTTCTTGCCGAGAGCGTCACCGAAGATTTCGGCGTGACGGGCGTAGTAGGTGGGGCGTAGGTCCCCGTAGTCGACTGCGGAGTAGGTGAAGAACAGAATTGAACGTGACCCGTTGGTGCGATTGAAACCACTCAGGTGCGGCAGCAACGGGTTGAACACAAAGATGTCTCCCGCTGCGAGATTGATCAGTACCCGGCGTTGTTCGTCAACATCGTCGGGGTGTGGGTCCGCGGTTACGCCTGTAGGTGTGAGAAGTTCGCCATGTTGACCGGCGTACGCCTCGATGGCGCCATTTGCCTCATGTACATCGTCTAGCGCTACCGCCAGATTCACCATTTCGGTTGGCGCGGGTCCGAAGCTCTGCCACCTCATGAAATCCTGGTGTAGGCCGTAGCCTCCAGCCCCCGCCGGTTTCACAATGAGCTTGTCCTTGAACAGGACCATCTCCTGACCGGTTGCGTCGACGATGATGCGCGCCAGGCGGTCGCTGCGTGCGAGAGAATCGAAGAAAGGTGAGAGGTCACAGACCGGGTCGAGGCGGTCCACGACCGGTGTACCAGAGAGCGAATCACGTACCCGTGTGCGGCCGTTGCCAGCTGCGGTTAGTTCCCGATCCGACCAGAGTCGAGCGATTTCCTCGTGGGCCTGTGCTAGCTCGTCGGCCGAGAGAACGTTCGAATAGATCTGGTAACCGTCCTGGCGATACTTCTCGTCTGCGGCGATCATCGGGTCAAAGAGTACTCAACCTGGCCACCGACCTCTGAGAAGCCTGCACCCCTATAGAGGTGTGTCCCCGGTGTTGTTGCTGCTGCGAATGCACCTATGCACGAAAGTCCTTCGCCCATCGCCATGGTCCACAACAACGAGAGCACAGATCGGCCGATGTCGTGGCGACGAAACCGTTTATCGACCAGGACGTTCTTGGATCTCAGCAGCCCACCCGCTCTGAGCGTCGCAACCGTTCCACAGGCCTCGCCATTTAGTGTCACAAGGAACGCATCCATGTCCTCGTGGGCGCATCGTGTTCGCATGAGTGCAGTCCACTTGTCGCTAGGAGCCGCATAGATACCGGATCCGATGCCTCCAACCCTGTGCACCTCATTGGCGCGGACCCACATTTGATCATCGGAGGGGTCCATCGGGAGAAAAGACACTCCAGGTCTCGGTGGTTCGGGAGCGTTGGTGAGGACAAAGGCCTGCTCGCGTCTTGGCGTGTACCCGCCACGGATCAGTTCCTCGCAGAGGTGCCTCTCCTCGTTGAGATGGTCGCCAAGATAGATGCGAACCAACGATGCCCCGAGGTCCTTCACCACAGACTCGACCTGTGTCACCCACGACCTCGGGTGCTCGATCTGGGTTGCATCAACGCTGTGGATCACACACCCAGCAGCGAGGTCGATCGCTTCTGGAACGAACGACACAACTGCTGGACCGATGGGTTGGTTGTGGGCGCCGGCCGAGAAGAACTTTCGATCTGTCTCGATAAGGTCCTGGAGCATCTCATCGTTTGGCGAGCAGCTCATCAGCGGGACGGTAGCACCTGCAGGTTCCGGCGTTTGAGGGTTGGTGGCATGCTTGAGCGGTGACTGAGACACCTGGAGCGACACAACGCAGGCTCCTGCTCGTCAATGGCGTGGATCCAGAGAGTTCGGACCTGTTTGAAGACATGGCTCAGCATCTACGTGGACGTGGGCTCGAGGTTGGCGTAGCCACAGGGCTGCCTGCACCCGCACGCGGTGAGGGCGCCTACGAATGGGATGTCGCGGTGATCAACCGAAATCGAGCCGATGTTTTGGATCAGGCTCCGGTGGTATTTGGAGGCCGGGCGGTTTCGCGACCGGAGTCCCTTGGATGGTTGAGCGACGCAGGTGTTGCCACCATGGATTGGGAAGTCGTGTCGAGTCGGTTGGCTGTTCTTGGCCTGTTTCGAAAATGGGGTGTTGACCGTCTGATCCTGAAGCCTTCATGGACCTTTGGGGGCAAGGATGTTCACGTGTTTGCACGTCGCACCGTTGCGAGGATGCAGTGGGATCGCGAACTCGACGTGATCTGCAAAGAGGTCAACCCCAACGACGGAGACATCTACAAGGTTGAGCTGATCGCGGGACGGGTTCTCGTTGGTTGGATGAGCAAATCGCCGCCCATACGTGAGCAGTTGCCCAATGGCTTCGGAAAAGGTCTACCGGGGGCGTACGGGGACCGCTCACTGTGGGAACCACCGGTTCAGTTGCGAGATCAACTCTGCGAACTGAGTGCCCGCCTCACCGACATGCACTTCGGTCACATCAGCGTGGACCTCATGAAGAAGCCGGACGGCACCTTTGTTGCCATCGAGCTCAACCCGCGCAGTGCCGCCATCTGGTGGACCAAACAGTTCGAGAGTTTTCGCCAGAACTACACCGACGCGCTCTATGAATTGGC
>JAGQSI010000225.1 GCA_020439605.1 Acidimicrobiales bacterium
AGCGCTTCTGACAAGCGGTGGATGGTCGACCAGCGAGCGTCGAGCTGGCCGTTCTCGATGCGGGAGATGTCGGCTTGGGAGACGCCCGATCGCTCGGCCAATTCGGCCTGGGTCCACCCCAGGTCAGTCCGGCAGGCGCGGATGGAATCTCCGGGCCGGGCCATCTCAGCGATGACTGCTAGGTCACTCATGATGTCGAGTCTATGTGTGATTGCACATCCTGGCTATGTCGCCAGATGCCGAGGCCTTGATCGGGTGTGGCTTAACGGGAGTTCGTCACCGACAAGGATGAATCCGGAGACTTCGACTGCGTGTGGTCCACCGTCGGCGTCGACCGCAACGCCCTCCAGAACACCGCACCAGAGATACTCGACCTGAGCGACCACCGCTCATCCCAGAAGGCCCGCTTCGGAGGCGAGTTCCTCCCGAGCGTGACCGAGGTCGCTAGTGGCCAGCTTGCCGACCAGTTGGGTGTCGCGGAACAGCAGGTGCAACGCTACGAGTCCAGCACATACCGTTCCGCGAGCCTCGCTCGTCTCTGCTACATAGCGGATGTCCTCGGGGTCACCTTCACCGGACGTGGCGAACTTCAGGATCCTGTGCACGTCGCCTGACCAGCTGGGCCCGCTGCCATGGGACACCCGGACTCCAACTTCGGTAGCGTGATGTCTGGTGTTTCTTCGATCTGCACCCACCCAATTGTTGGCAGATCGTGATCCGCCAATCCTTGGAGACCCCACAGAGCGGGTCTGAGGCTGAGCATGCGAAATAGCCCGTAGGATCACAGTGTGTTTCCCCAACGAAGGCTCAGCCGCTTGCGACGCACCCCGGCGTTGCGGCGGATGGTCGCAGAGACCCGCCTAGGCATTGATGACCTCGTAGCGCCACTGTTCATCCATGAAGGTCTTGATTCGCCGAGCGAAATCAGATCCTTGCCCGGAGTGGTGCAGCACACGTTGGAATCAGTCAGAACCGAGGCCAGACATTTAGCAAGCCTCGGGGTTCCCGGTGTGATGTTGTTCGGGATCCCACTTCACAAGGGCAGCGACGGGTCAGCAGCGAGCGACCCCGACGGCATCATCCAACGCACAATCGCTGCCCTGAAAGAGGACTTGGGTGACCAACTCGTGGTCATGGCAGATCTATGTCTCGACGAGTACACAGACCACGGACACTGCGGACTGCTGACGCCCTCTGGCACGGTGAACAACGACGCAACGCTGTACCGCTACGCCGAGGTGGCGATCGCCCAGGCCGAAGCTGGGGTTGATGTTGTGGCCCCATCAGGGATGATGGATGGTCAGGTGGCGGCGATCCGAGATTCTCTCGACGAAGAAGAGTTCTCCCAAGTGGCCATATTGGCCTATGCCGCCAAATATGCGTCCGCTCTCTACGGTCCCTTCCGTGACGCTGTTGAGGTTGAGATCGCCGACGGTGGGGACCGCCGCTCCTACCAGCAGGACCCTGCCAACGTGCGGGAGGCTCTGGAGGAAGTGCGCCTCGATGTACAGGAGGGAGCGGACATGGTGATGGTCAAACCTGCCCTTGCCTACCTCGATGTGATCACGAAGGTCAGGGCCGAACACGATATTCCCCTTGCCGCATACCACGTATCGGGGGAGTACGCGATGGTGAAAGCGGCCGCGGCCAACGGCTGGATCGACGGGCCGGCTGTTGCACTCGAACATCTGACGGCCATCAAGCGCGCAGGGGCTGACATGATCGTCACCTACTTCGCCAGAGAGATTGCGGAGGCGATGCAATGAGCGATGAAAGAACCGACGGCCCAGTAACAGCCGGGTCACTAACCAACGCGGCGCTTTTCGAAAGGGCAAACAAGGTCATACCTGGGGGCGTCAATTCTCCTGTCCGATCATTCAAGGGTGTGGGTGGAACGCCCTATTTTGTGGCCAGAGGTCAAGGCGCACGGGTGTGGGACGTGGAGGGCAACGAATACCTCGATCTCGTCCAGTCCTATGGAGCCGTTATCGCAGGACACGCCCATCCCAAGGTCGTGGAGGCAATCCAACGAGCTGCTGTCGACGGTTCCAGCTTCGGTGCCCCCACCGAGCGTGAGGTGCTGTTGGCGGAGGAGATAACTCGGCGGGTCCCGCACTGCGACAAGGTCCGTCTCACCTCGAGCGGAACCGAGGCCACGATGACCGCCATCAGGCTCGCTCGGGCGGTGACTCATCGTTCCACAGTGGTCAAGTTCTCTGGCAACTACCACGGTCATAGTGATTCCCTGCTCGCCGGCTCGGGTTCTGGAATGGTCTATCTGAACCCTGTCCGTTATGACTTCTCAGTGCCCGGCCCCAGCGGGATCACCCCGGGCGCTGACAGCGACACCGTGATCGAGACATACAACGAGGTCCCGGAACTTGATGATTCCGTGGCCTGTGTCATCGTTGAGCCGGTGGCTGCCAACATGGGTCTCGTCAAACCTGTGGAGGGGTTCCTCGAAGGGCTACGCCAACAATGCGATGAGATCGGGGCGTTACTCATCTTCGATGAGGTGATCACCGGGTTTCGCCTCGGGTGGGGTGGGGCCCAAGAGATCTACCAGGTTCGCCCGGATCTCACCTGTTTCGGGAAGGTCATTGGTGGCGGTCTCAACATTGGGGCTCTGGGCGGCAACCGCGACCTGCTCGACCATCTCGCGCCAGTGGGTCAGGTATACCAAGCCGGCACGCTGTCGGGTAACCCCTTGGCAACTGCAGCCGGACTCGCGGTGCTCGACCTGTTGACACCCGAGGTTCATGAGTGGATTACCAAACAAGGCGAGTACCTGGCGCGTGGGCTGCGCGGTGCACTTGCAATGGCGGGCATCGCAAATGTTGTGACCACCGCTGGACCACTGGTCGGGCTCTACCTGGGCTCGAATACACCGACCAACTTCGATGAAGCCTGCGAAACGGACGAGAGGCTCTACGCGGCGTTGTTCCACGCCATGCTCAAACGTGGAGTGGCGCTGGCCCCTGGGGCCTACGAGGTCATGTTCCCCGGGATGGCCCATGGCGATCGCGAGCTGGATCGGATCGTTGAAGTAGCGGCTGACGCTGCCGCAGAAGTCGCGCAAGCAGCAACCAGATAAGAAGGGCGCGAAGCGCTCGTGGCTAGGAGCCGAAATGACCCCCAAACCCATTGTTAGATCTCGTCTAGGTGACCTTGAGTCCAAGGTTGAGCAGCAGCGCCGCGCATTGGCGGCCAGCAGGGCAGTGAGGCGCGTGTGGGAGCGCGATCACACCCTGTGGTCCGATTCACCGACCGAGATCACCGATCGCCTTGGCTGGCTTGATGTGCCAGCCGAAATTCTTGGTGCCGTCGACGAAGTGAACAGTTTCGTAGCGGGCTGTCGTGGTGATGGGCTCAAAGACGTGGTGGTGATGGGCATGGGCGGTTCGAGCCTGTTCCCAGAAGTGCTTGCGAGATCGTTCGATGCTGGCGATGTTGATGATGATGGCGATACCGGCTTGAAGATCCACGTCCTGGACAG
>JAGQSI010000226.1 GCA_020439605.1 Acidimicrobiales bacterium
GCAAAGGCATAAGTAGAGAAGGCTCATTGCTAGACATTGGGGTGGAGCTCGGGCTCATCAAGAAGTCTGGTGCTTGGTACACCTACGAAGGTGAGCAACTGGGCCAGGGGCGTGAAAATGCCAAGTCCTTCCTCAACGCCAACCCAGAGATCATGGTCGAGGTGTCAGAGCGGATTCGTCTACAGGTAGGCATCGGAGCAGACCCAGATGCCGAGCCTGAGGACGCTCGTGATCCTGACGATATGCCCATAACCCTCGACTAGAAGTTGCTCCAAGGGCGGGCACCAACTGGTATTTCATCGCTGTACAAGTCACTGCGATGACACAGATCCCCCACACCGCCCAAGGGCGCCTGCTGCTTCGTGCCGGGTGCCCTTGGGTGTGGGAGAGCGATGGACTCGTAGACTTACGACGCCATGAGTGAGCCAGCAGTTACCGAACCGAGCGAACCGAAGCGTTTCCTAGTACGAACCTTCGGTTGCCAGATGAACGAGCACGATTCAGAACGGATCGCTGGTCAGTTCAGTGCTGAGGGGATGGTGGCGACCGACGATCTCTCAGACGCAGATGTAGTGGTACTCAACACCTGCTGCATCAGAGAAAACGCGGACAACAAGCTCTATGGAACTCTCGGTCATCTGAAATCCCTGAAAGATGAGCGTCCCGGTCTCGAGATTGTTGTTTCAGGTTGTTTGGCCCAAAAGGACAAGGAAACCATTCGAGAGCGCGCTCCCTACGTGGATCTGGTCTTTGGAACCCACAACGTCCACCGGGCGTCTGAACTTCTTCAAAAGAGCCGCTCTGAGGGGCCTCTCACCGAGATCCTTGAGGCCACCGTTGCCAACGACCATGAACTGTTCCCATCGGCCATGCCAGCCAAAAGAGAACTAGGCCATGCTGCGTGGGTCACCATCCAGATCGGCTGTGACAACTCGTGCGCCTTCTGCATCGTTCCAGCTGTTCGTGGTCCAGAGATAAGCCGCCCTTTCGACAGACTGGTGGAAGAAGTAGAAGCACTTGCAGCCACCGGAGTCACCGAAGTCACGCTTCTTGGCCAGAACGTCAACAGCTATGGCAGAGACCTGACTTTGGCAGCTCGCCAAAGTGGAAAAGACGTGAGAATCCGCCCGCTCTTTGCGGATCTGTTGCGTGCAGTTGGGGCGGTAGAAGGAATCCGTCGGGTTAGATACACAAGCCCCCATCCCAAGGACCTGCGGCCCGAGACCATCGAGGCAATGGCCCAGACCCCATCGGTATGTGAGCATCTACATCTACCCGTGCAGTCCGGGAGCGATCGTGTGCTTGCGGCCATGCACCGCGGTTACACCGCAGATCGCTACCTGGCGAGACTGAGTGAGGCCCGTCGCGCCATAGATGATCTTGCAGTCACAACAGATCTGATCGTGGGGTTCCCCGGAGAGACCGAGCAGGATTTCCAAGAGACGCTGGAACTAGCCGCAGCGGCCGAATATGACTCTGCCTACACGTTCATCTACTCACCACGCCCCGGCACCGAAGCAGCGGAAATGGTGGAACAGTACGTGGACCCAAAGGTGGTTGGGGACCGCTTTGACCGGCTCAAGGCTGTCTTGGAGCGCAGCGCGCTACGAAAGCACGAAGAGCGGATAGGCCGCACAGAAGAAGCTGTCATAGAAGGCCCATCACGCAAAGACCCTTCGGTGTTCACGGGCCGTACCCGCCAGAACAAGCTGGTGCATTTCCCGTCCGATACCCATATCAAAGCCGGTAGCTACGCAGACGTTCTGGTGACAGGCGCAGCCCCGCACTTCTTGCGAGGGGAACTGGTGGCGATAACAGAAATCGCTCGCCACAGAACCCGCTTAGCTGTGAGCGCTGGCTGAGCCAGCCGTCGTTCAGCCGTGTCTTCCCACGTTCATCGCTTGTTGCCGGTAGGTGCACCCGCGCCGATAGCGATAATTGGCACCACAGCGTCCGGCAAGTCTGCTCTGGCCATGGAACTGGCTCGGCGTAGAGGCGATGTTGAGCTCGTGTCGGTTGACTCGATGCAGGTTTATCGGGGGATGGACATTGGCACGGCAAAGCCAACCAGAGCCGAGCAACTCGAGATTGCCCACCACGTGATCAACCTGGTCGAGCCTTCAGAGAGCTTTGAAGTCTTCTCATTCCAGCAGGCTGTAACCACAGCATTAGCCGGTATTGCCGAGCGGGGTAACCGAGCGGTCTTTGTCGGAGGGACAGGTCTCTACCTCCAGTCGGTGATCGATGGTTTCGAGATCCCGGGCCGATACCCGCAGGTGCTTGCAGAACTGGACCAGAACCCCGACACTGTTGCGCTGCATGGCCAGCTCACCGAGTTGGACCCGTTGGCTGCCTCGCGAATGGAACCCAACAATCGCCGCCGAGTCCTAAGAGCACTTGAGGTGACGATTGGAAGTAGCAGGCCATTCTCAAGCTATGGCCCAGGGGTAGCGCAGCATCACCCGACACCGGTCCGAATTGTTGGGGTTCGCCTACCGGTAGAAGTCGTGGCGAGGCGCATCGAGCAGCGTTATCACCAACAATTGAATGAAGGCTTTCTTGATGAGGTCAAGGCCTTAAGAGCAGGCCCACCGCTAAGCCATACCGCAGCACAGGCACTTGGCTACAGGGAGCTGTCGGCCTACTTGGATGGTGTCGAATCCGGCTTGGCCACACCGACACTCCAAGAAGCGCTCGAAGAGGCAATTGGAAGAACCCGTGGCTTTGCTCGACGTCAGCGGGCATGGTTTCGCCGAGATGAGCGAGTGCACTGGCTAGACGCCCAGCATGACCCCATGGAGGTATTCGATGACCTCTACACAATCGCCGATGAGCATTGGTCTGAGCCCCGGAGCTGAATCCCCTCAATAGGCGTGTGTTTGATTGGCGACCTTCGACAAGGGCGTCTCGGGTGGGCCGAGTGTCAAACTCGAGGCGTCAAAACACGTCGCGCCTGCGAGACTGTTGACGATGACATTTCGCCTCACCAAACACCACGGCCTCGGAAACGATTTCCTTGTTCACCTGAGCGACGATCCCAACCAGATGGCGGACCGCGAAGCCTGGGTTGAACGGGCGCGCCGTTGGTGCGACCGCCATCGCGGTATAGGCGCAGACGGGCTTCTCGTAGGTCTCTATGGACAAAACAATGACGACATAGATCTCGAAATGCTTCTTGTGAACGCAGACGGATCGATTGCTGAGATGAGCGGCAACGGCATCCGGTGTTTTGCCCAGGCCGAGGCCCTGCGCCGAAACCAACAGCACGGGGCCTTGCGCATTCTCACCGATGGAGGACTGCGTGTGGTCGAGTTTGCCGCTACGAACACTCCGGCAAAACATCAAGGCACTATCGAGGCCAGCGTGGACATGGGGCCAGCCAAGCCGGGGCCAGGTCCAGATCGTGAGCTTGGACCTGCCCGAGACCGCCACACGATGGCCTTGGATGCCACCCGCAGCGCCACTTTCGACCTCGGCAACCCTCATCTG
>JAGQSI010000227.1 GCA_020439605.1 Acidimicrobiales bacterium
AATAAGGGTTCAGAGGTCCAGAGGTAATCAGAGGCGATCACCCGCTATCACCAAGAACGGGAAACGTAAGTCCAATCTGAGGCCGTTGCCATCCCGGTTGCCGTCCACGGCATCGGATTCGGTGGAAAGCCAAGGTCGCCCGGCTGGTACGGGGTAGGGTATTTCTGGCTCCAAACTGGAGCTAGAAAGGCCGGGCAGAACAATGGCAGAGAACGAGTCTGAGGTGACGGCGAGACCTCGATCTACGGACGGTCGGACCGCTTCTGAGATAGCGGCAGATCCTGTTACCCCCGAGGGCACCTTGCCAGGGGTCGATGGGTCGGACAACTCGGAGAAGAAGAAGCGTGGCTTCCCGTCGCCGTTGACAGTGCTGTTGTTGGTGCTGGTAGGAGTCTGGGTACTTGCACTGATTCTGCCTTCAGGCCAGTACCAGTTGGATGACTCGGGCGCTCCAATCAGCGGGTCCTATGAGCAGATTGATTCTCCCCTTGACTTCACGGAGTCAGTACAGGACTTGTTGTGGTCTCCGCTCAACGGTCTCTATGGGGTCCAAGACCTTGACACTGGCCATGTGGGTCCGTTCAACCGAGGCGCCATGTTTGGGTCTGGTCAGGTCTTCCTGTTCATCTTGGCCATCGGCGGCTTCATGACCGTGGTGTTCAAGACTGGCTCCTTGGATTTGGGCATCGCCCATCTCGCCAAGAAGTTCAGTTCGCGGGGACCCCTCCTGATAATCGTGTTGAGCGTCCTGTTCGGAATCCTTGGCTCCACCATGTCTTGGAGCGATGAGACCCTCGGGTTCTACGCGCTGATGATTCCGTTGATGCTGTCGTTGGGTTACGACCGAATAGTGACCGTGGCGGTGGTGACGGTCGCACCGTTCGTCGGATCGATTGGCTCTACCGTCAACCCCTTCAGAATCGGCACCGCATCTGATGCTGCAGGTATTTCCATGGGCGACGGTCTCATATTGAGGGTGTTGTTGTTGGTGCTGGTGATGGCTGCTGTAATCATTTACACCCTGAGGTATGCAGCCAAGGTCAAAGCAGACCCCACACAGTCCTTGGTAGGTCACGACTCGATTGACGAGGAACTGAAGGCACAGGCTCAGAGCTCTGAACTCGCCCCGCTTTCGGGCACAGACAAGGGCGTCATTGCGCTGCTCGCTGGAACGTTCCTGCTGATGATCTTTTCGATCATTCCGTGGGGAGCAATTCTCAACAACACTGCGGCAGACCCAATCACTCACGAGACGATCACAAAGCCATTCGCGTGGGAACTTGGCTGGTGGCTGCCAGAGCTCACTGCGCTGTTCATGGTGATGGCGATTGTGGTCGGTGCAGTGGGCCGCCTTGGAGAGAAGGCAACCACCAGCGCATTCATTCAAGGCGTAATGGACTTCACCGGGCCAGCGTTCCTAGTTGCGGTAGCTCGCGGAGTGTCGGTCATCTTGACCAACACCAAGACAATCGACACCGTGCTCAACTCCATGGAAGGCGTGGTTAAGGGGCGCTCCAGCATCGTATTTGTGCTTCTGCTCGCCGTCGTCACTGTTCCCTTGGCATTCCTGGTGGGCTCAGGGTCTGCGGGTATGGCATTGGTGATGCCAATCTTGGCGCCCCTTGGAGATTTCGCTGGCGTCGATCGTTCATTGATTGTCACCATCTACAACTCGATCGGGGCGGTGCTGCTTCTCGTATTGCCAACCAACGCCTTGTTGATGGCGGGACTGGCACTCGCTCGAGTTGGTTTCGACGTTTATATGAAGTTCGTCCTACCGCTTGTCGGGATACTCACAGCGATAACGCTCGGAGTAGTTCTGTTGGGCACTGCGGTTTCATGAATAGGAGAAGTGAGATGAGTACTGCGATCAATCCGGTCCCATCGCTTGAAGCACAGGCCGTGGTCTCAGTGGTTTCTGAGATCCCGGACTCGACTCAAAGCGTGGGAGTCCTTGTTGGCAGCGATGGGGCGGTAGCGAGTTCGCTCGGTTTCGACCGGGACCGTCTAAATGCGCTCGGCTTTACCGGAGCCGTGGGCGAGACACTGGTTATCCCGCCAAGCAATGGTCCGATAACTGTTGTCGTCGGAATCGGTGATGGACTTACAGACCTGCGCTCGGTTGGCGCAGCCTTCGCCAGAGCCAGTGGCAAACTCACCGATCTGGCTCTTGACCTGACGGCTCTTCCTGGATCTGTTGACGATCCGTCTGTGGCCGAAGCCGTGGTGGAAGGTGTGCTGCTGTCGCGTTACCACTATCCGGTTCTCAAGAACGAAGCCCCTGGTGCGCCAGTAGAAAGACTGACTCTTGTCGGTTCTGGCGCGGCCTCGGCCGGAGCCGAACGTGGACGAGTTCTAGCTCGAGCCACCGCGTTGGCTCGGGACTTGGCAAATACTCCACACAGTCATCTATCAGCGACCCGCTTCAGCGAAATTGCCATCGAGTTGGGGCCGAGGTTCGGTGTCGATGTCGAAGTATTTGAACCTGAGGCACTAGTCGAAATGAAGATGGCCGGCCTGCTGGCTATTAACGCCGGCAGCGCCGAGGAAGCTCGCCTCATCAAGCTGAGCTACCGCCCGGAAGGGGCCGCTGGTTCTCTGGCACTCGTGGGCAAGGGCCTTATGTATGACTCGGGAGGACTGAGCCTCAAGCCGAGCGATGCTGTCCATGCCCAGATGAAGAACGACATGTCCGGTGCTGCAGCGGTATTTGCTGCGATGCTCTCGCTCGGCGATCTTGGCTGCACAACCTCGGTCACGGGTTACCTGGCATGCACGGACAACATGCCTTCGGGCACGGCCACTGCGCTCGGAGATGTCATTACCTACCGTGACGGCACCACTGTGGAAATGCTTGACACCGACGCCGAAGGTCGTGTCGTGATGGCAGATACTCTCATCCTGGCTCGTGAACAGGGTGTAGATGCGGTGGTTGATATTGCCACCTTGACCGGCTCAGCCATGCGTGCGTTGGGAAGCGACATTGCTGCGCTCTTTGCCAACAACGATGCCATCGCCGCTCAAGTAGAGGCTGCTTCTGAGAACAGCGGCGAGAGCGTATGGCGGCTACCGCTGCACAAGCCCTATCGCCAGGCGATCGACTCGCTGACCGCGGACATGATGAACTGTGCTCCGATCGGTAAGCCCGACGCGATAATCGCCTCGTTGTTCTTGTCGCATTTCGTGGGAGATGTGCCTTGGGCCCACATCGATATGTGTGGACCAGCGCAAGCAGACAGCGCTACCGGGTTGCAGGTGCCTGGCTGTAGTGGCTGGGGTGCACGAGTGCTGGCGCACATAGCACTTGGGTTCACGCCACCTGCTTCTTGAACCCCATTGTTCCCAGGTAACCATCTAGGGCCCTGCCGCTGTCCGGTTGGACAATGGCAGGGCCCTGATAGTTGATTATCGATTGTCCGGGTAGGACTAGCGGATACCTAGCTCAGGTCGAAACGGTCTGTTTCCATCAC
>JAGQSI010000228.1 GCA_020439605.1 Acidimicrobiales bacterium
AACGGATTGGAATCGGACCACCAAGTGGTTTCGACCCAGGTTCCGCTGATGTCACCAGAGACAGTGAAGCTAACCGTCACAGGAGTTGCCTCGACCGACTGTCCGTCTACCTCAAAGGATTTGGCCTGCGCAGTGCTAGCGGTTCCCTTGACGGCGGTGCTGACGGGCACGGGGCCGCCTTCGAGTTTGAGCTCACAAGCGATGTCCTTGTCAGGTTCTCCCGGGCCGGGAAGAAGTCCGGGATCACAGGTCATGACCAGCTTTGGGGTGAGAGCGCCAAAGGTCTGATTCTTTATGTGGGTCACTAGCTTGAGGCCGGTACCTGAAGGACAGAAGTCAGTGTCTTCGGTGTGTTCCTTGAACAGGTTGAGAGTCCAGGTGAAGCACCCTTTTTCTCCGGTCACTACCGATGCGGTGACCTTTGGTCCGAGCGTTCGTTCTTCTGCAGGGAGCGGGCCGAGTTTCACCGATTCTGTTCCGGTGGCCTCGAACTCGTAGACGCCGGCGGCTGGCCCGCTTGGTTCGCTTGGTTCACTGGCTTCGGGGTTGGTTGTGGTTGTGCCTTGGCGATCGCGAAAGTCCTCAACCGCTTCTTGTTTGGAGACTTCCTTGGCGTCTCGGGGCCAGAACGCGTAGGCACCTGCTGCGCCGGCGGCGAGGACTAGTACTCCAATGGCTGCTAGGAGTTTCTTGGTCATCTATTGGTTCTCCAGTTTTGTTGCCACCAGACCAATGGCCTGGAGGTGTGCTTCGTTGGCACGCATTGCTTGTCGCATTGCCATGACCCTCGAACGTGCTTGGCTGTCTCTTGCCACGTTGGCCACAAACTTCGCTGCTCCTAGGTATCCCTCATCGGAGATGATTCGTTGAGGCTCCAGGAGATGCAATGGGAGCGTGAATGTGTGCTCTACACGCAGGCCATGATCGCTAAGCAGCGTTGACCAGCCCTGGACGGTCATGGGGGTGACATTGACCTTTATGGAACTCTTCAGGGCCTCGGCGGCCTTTACCGCGCTCGGGTTGTCTATGTCATCTGGGGCAAACGCCACTTCGTGTAGAGCAAAGCGCCCACCGGGACGAAGTACCCGAGACAGTTCTGCAATGGTGCGCTGCTTCAGCGAGTCAGGGTGCATTGTGAGGTAGGCCTCACCGAAGACTACGTCTGCGCTGTTGTCCTCCAGCCCAGTTTCGGAAGCACTGGCCTGGAGGATCTGGCGGTTGGGTCCATCGAGCATGGCCTCTACCAAAGACGTTGCTGCAGGGTCACGATCCACGCCGGTATAAGACGCGGGTTGCTTGTCCAGCAGCAGTCTGGTGGTGGCTCCAAGACCGGGAGCTATCTCGATGAGGTTGTCTGTCCCAGTCAGGTTCACTGCATCGAGAAGCTTGTGGGTGAGCTCCACTCCGCCGGGTCTGAGGACTCGCTTGCCTAGCCGAGCCAGGAGCCAATGGCCCGGCATGCGTGAGGCATCCAGTGTGGCTCCGGGGAGGGCCCCCGAAGCCGAGGGATCGGTGCTGGTTGTCATAGTAAGGAACCCTAACAAGTGGGGTATAGCACCCCAACTATTTAGCCCTGTTCAACCAAGGCGATAGCGCCCGGGAAGAGCACGTTGTTCTCTTTGTGGACGTGGAGATGGGTATCGCTCATGAGTTCGGCACAGCCTTCGTAGAGCATCTTGTAGCTGGTGCAACCATCTGCCGGTGGCTGGAATCCGTTGGTTGCCTCGCGCAACTGCTCCAACAGATCTCCAGCCTGGTCGTGCTCAAGCATCATCACATGAATCGGGCTGGAAATGGCTGCTGCTTGGGGTGCTCCTGCGAGCCCTTCGCTGTCCAGCATGCGAATCATCGGGAAGAGGACTCGGTCCTCCTTGTTCATGTGGGGCTCCAGCTCGGCGCGAAGGGTTTTCACCAGAGCTGCCACTCGTGCCAGCTCGGGGTGGCGGTCGCCGTGAACGGCAAAGACCTTGTCCGCTAGAGCTTCTAGGCGCGGTAGTTCCTCGTAGAGGTAGGCGTGATGTGTGGCCTCAATGTGCTCGGTGAGTTCGCCAAGTCCCATGCCTTGCCACGGGGCCTTGGCTGACTCCTCTAGCGCTCCGAGAGCCTCGGTGACCTCAGCAGCGCTCACTCCAGCGGAGGTGCAGGCGTCTTCGAGCAGGCGCTTACCTCCACAGCAGTAGTCGAGTCCGAACCGTTCGAGGACCCGAGCGGTACTCGGGTTGTCGTTCACGATGTCGGCGAGGGTGCGGTGGGTTGGGGCAACGTCTAGTGACATGACTGTTCCTTCAGCTGTGGTTGAGGCCTACAGCAGTTGCGATAACTACTGCTAGGCCGATGATCGTTTGGCGAATGCCGAGAGCGGTAGCGCTTGCGGTGGAGTTGGCCGACGCCCAGAGGTAGGCGATGAGGATCACCGCGGTGGTGGAACCGGGCCACGCGCTCGGCTCTATGAGAGTGGCGCCAATGGCGAAAGCGAGCGCAGCAATGTCTGCTCCGATGATCACGCCCATCGCTGAGTCTCGGCCGTGACGGCGCTCGACCTGGGCGCGGATGTGAGGTATCGAGGTGAGTCCGCGGGCTGCGAGCACCAACCATGCCGCGACTGCCACGCTGGCGGAACCTGCGCCTGAGAGGATGATCATCGCGGCTGAGGCCGACACTCCAACGGTGCCGGCAAGCTCAGGAAGAACACGGCGGCTACGAGACCTGGAATCAAACCAGAGCTCTACTGCTACGAGTGGTCCGGCAATTGCAAGAGGCCACCAGAACGGCTCATGGGCCACCAGCACAGCAACTCCCAACAAGACTGTTGCGGCGAGTGCCTCAATAGCCAACACCTTGCGGGCCAGCACAGTTCTTGGCAGGCTTCGTTGGCGGCGTAGGTCCACAAGGACGAGCCGTAGTGGGGTACGGGCCAAGAATGCGAGCATCGTGGCAAGACCTAGACACAGCCCTGCCCAACTCGGAGATACTGCAAGTCCCAAAACGATGGGTTCTCCGGTGAGGCCCCACCCTCCGTGTTCGGTGGGTAGCGCAACGCTGCGAAACAGCGATCGCTGTGCAGGGGCAGGGGCGGAGGCGCCTTGGCGCTGCTCGGCAGCCGGCGCGGAGTTCTTTGTTATATCGCTGTTCATCGTGCGCTTCTTCGCTCAGCCACCGTGCTCAACGGTGTCTTGGCCAGATCTGCGAGCAGATGACTACGAGCCTTTACCCACGACTCATGCATCGCGCAGTGACCAGATTCCTGACTGGGGCCAGGGCTTGCACCGTTGCATGGTCGGTCCTCCAGGACACAGCTAGCTATGTCGGTAGGCCCCTCGATTGCCTCAACCACATCTAGAACCGAGATCATCCGAAGGTCTTGTTGGAGCGAGTAGCCGCCAGTGGGGCCAGGATCGGAACGAATCCATCCGGCTGTAACCAGCGGGGTCAGCGCTT
>JAGQSI010000022.1 GCA_020439605.1 Acidimicrobiales bacterium
TGGACGGCGGAGAGGTGACGGTCGAGGTCCATCGCGAAAGCGACGTAGCCAAGATCACCGTCACTACCGAACACCAGCTAGATGAACGAGTAGCAGGGATTGTGGCTACACGAGTTCACGCGGTGGACTCCGGCGGTGCCTGGCCCACGAGCAAGGTGGCTGTAGGCGTTCATACGCGCTGAGTTGAGAACTGCGATACAAACAGGGTCATGAATCTCGCGGACAGACCCATTGCACCCAACCCCTATGACCTGGTTCCCCCGGTTCCAAGTTTCTCCGTCACCTCTGAGGATTTTTCAGAGGGTCAACGGATGCCAGACGAGCACGTCTACTCCGGCTCCAACCAGAGCCCGCAACTTTCTTGGTCGGGAGCACCAGAAGGCACCAAGTCCTTTGCCATAACGTGCTTCGACCCGGACGCCCCAACCGGTTGCGGCTTTTGGCACTGGTTCACGATCGGGGTTGGTGCAGATGTGAGCTCCATCGCGCGAGGGGAGATTTTGCCGGGAACCCACTGTGCCCGAAACGACTTTGGCAACAACGGCTATGACGGCTGCGCTCCTCCGCAGGGGGACCGTGAACATCGCTACATCTTCGCTATTCACGCGCTCGACGTGGAAGATACCGGTGTGGCCGAAGGTGCGAGCCCGACCTACGCCAGTTTTGTGCATGTCGGCCACACGATTGCACGTGCCACCATCACCGGCACCTGGTCACACTGAGTGGGTGCCTACAGAACTGAGCCGGCCGATCGCCCCGGGAAACCCTGAGCAATCGGCGGTTGCTGAGTTTCTTCTATGGCGAGAGACGCGCTGAGGTGGGCTTGGGGCATCGGCCCAGGGGCCCATCGCACGGTGCCGCGATCTCGGGCCTTGGCGTTGGTAAGGGCTTGGTCGGCGCCGCTTAGGGCCGCTTCGCTCAAAATGTCTTCGGCATAGGCAACACCAACAGTGACTCCAACCTGGACGCTGGCCCCGCCGATATCAATGGGCTGAGCTATTTCGGTCCGTATGCGTTGGGCAAGCGCTGCTGCAGTTTCAAGGTCTATGTCTGGCGCCACAACCACGAACTCATCGCCGCCAGTACGAGCCACCAGATCTGTTGAGCGGACGGAGGCCTCTATACGTCTTCCGACTTCTTTGAGGACAGCGTCTCCAGCCTGATGTCCGTGGGTGTCATTGACTGGCTTGAAATGGTCCAAGTCGCAAAACAGCAGTGCGCCACGACTGGTTGCTGTCTCAAGTTGCTCAAACAGTCTCCGTCGATTGGCCAGCCCGGTGAGAGGATCGCGGCTGGCCGCGTAAGCGAGCAGGTCTGCTTGATTGGTCCACCTCAAGATCAGCTCGACGTATCTTGCGGCTATCTCTGTCCCATAGGCATGCCCGTCGGGGCGTGGCCCACCGGCTCGAGTCCAAACAGTGATCAGTGCCGGCTCCGGGTAACTCGGACTGTGCGCGGGAACAACCCAGACCCCGCCTCGACGAAAGTCCGCTGCTGTAGCGCGCTGTTGTTGATCCAGGTCCCCCTGATCCGCGGACAAAACCGTCTCAGCGAAACGTCTGGCCTTGTCCCATGGGTCCCCATGGTTGGTCACCTCTCCGGTGAGCTCTGGCGGGAGCCCGGTTGATACCGCCACGCGATTGCCATCTAGCTCGGTCCAACAGATCGCGACACTGGCATCATTTTCCTGCCAGGAGATGACGTCCAGAACCGGTTCGAGCGCCTCGACGCGATTTGCGCCACTGAGCAGCCGTGCAAGTACTTCGTTGGTGGCCTGCTGGTAGTCGACCGGCGTGCAGTAGACGGCAAAAAGCTCCTCGTCCTCGGTGTTCACCCTGGCTGCGGTCACGTCGAAACCTAGCCATGATCCATCTCGATGGCGGAGCCTGAAGGTCCCTGTGCCTCCGGGGGCGCCGAAGCGCTCGTAGCCGCTGAGATGCAGAAGAGCGCGCTCTAGATCCTCGGGATGAACGAACTCGGTCACGCTTCGACCGGTTATCTCAGCGGGATCAAGCCCCAAGCGTGCCTCGATTCCCTTGCTGACAAAGGCCATCGAGAAATCAGGGCGTAGAACCACCGTAAACAAGTACGCGTCGTTGACGATCGAGGCCATGAGAGTGGGCGAGAGCGATAGATCCGTCATTGCGATACGAACCCCGATTGTCAGTGAAGACGGTGAAACAACGAAATTACCTGATCTGGCCAATAAATGTCATGAGGCACATGGCCCTAACTTCTATGCGCGACGATCTAGGGGTGACAATTGCCCCCATCTCAGAGCGCTACAGCGCTTTCGACGCCTTCAAGTTCGATCAACCAGCACCCCACGTACTTCGCATAACCCTCGACGGACCGGGTCTCAACTCGGTGGATCACCGTGCTCACGCCCAGTTGGCAGACATCTGGCTCACGATCGATCGCGACTCAGACACCAGGGTGGCGGTACTGCAAGGTGCTGGCAAGGGGTTCTCCGCGGGTGGAAACTTCGAGCTTCTCAACGACATGTTGAACGACGAAGCGGTGAGGCTGAGAGTCATGCGAGAAGCTCGGGACCTGGTGTTCAACATCATTAACTGTTCCAAGCCGGTTGTCTCGGCAATTCATGGACCAGCCGTTGGCGCTGGGCTGGTAGCTGGATTGATGGCCGACATCTCGGTTGTCGGCAAAAACGCGAAAATCGTCGATGGCCACACCCGTCTGGGAGTAACAGCGGGTGATCATGCTTCGCTGGCTTGGCCATTGCTGTGTGGGATGGCAAAGGCCAAGTACTACCTGTTGACCTGCGAATCCTTGAGCGGCGAGGAGGCCGAGAGAATCGGCCTCGCATCGGTTTGTGTTGATGACGACAAGGTCCAAGAGCGCGCACTTGAGATTGCAGTCCAACTTGCCAACGGTGCTCAGTCAGCCATCCGCTGGACCAAGCTCTCACTCAACCACTGGTATCGATCCCAATCTGCAATCCTAGATGCCTCGGTCGCCTATGAGATTCTTGGTTTTGCTGGTCCAGACGCCCGTGAGGGTCTCGCCTCGCACATGGAGAAGCGTGAACCCCGCTTTAATGGGCCTACCTCCGAGTAATCTTTAGAACCTCGTGCAAGCGACACGCCCTGGAACCAAACCGAGAATTGATGGCCTTGATGGTCTTCGCGCGCTCGCAGTCGTGGGTGTGCTGCTCTACCACGCCGGCATTGGCTGGGCCCACGGCGGCTTTATCGGAGTGGACGTTTTCTTCGTTCTGAGTGGATATCTGGTCACAAGCATTGTTGTGGCCCGCTTCCGTCAAAGTGGAGAACTTGGTTTCAGGCGCTTCTGGTCTGCTCGGTTCCGGCGTCTGGTCCCTGCCCAATTGGCTCTCATCGTCTCAGTGACGATTGTGGCTGCGCTTTTCTATTCCGAGGAGCTTGCCGATCTTCGAGGTCAGGCAATCGCTGCAATGTTGGGTGTCACCAACTGGTACCTCATTGCCACCGAGGGCTCCTATTTCGAACAGTTGGGCCGACCACCGCTACTTCGACATCTGTGGTCCCTAGGTGTTGAGTTGCAGTTCTATCTGGTGTTTCCACCGTTGTTGGTCCTGGGCCTGAAAGTGGTCCGTGACCGGCTCGATCGGTTGGTCATCGTGATAGCGGTGGCCATCTTGGCCTCGACCGTCTATCTGGCGCTTGTGTTCGACCCGGCCTCCGATCCAACCCGTGCCTACTTCGATACTTTCGCCCGCCTTGGCGCTCCGTTGATGGGAGCGCTGCTTGGATTGATCTGGCAACCGCGGTCCTTGGCGCGTGGGGTTGCCAACCAAGCCGGGGCAAAAGTGTCTGCCATAGGGGCAGGTGCAGTGGTGATTCTGCTCGTTCTCATGTCGATAGCCGATGATCGTTCGGCGCTCATGTACCGCGGTGGCTTCCTGTTCACAGCCATCGTGTCCACGGTGGTTGTGGCCGCGATCGTGCACCCGACGGGATGGCTGGGAAGCCAGCGAGCGTTCGGGCACCCGATACTGGTTGCCATTGGTCTTCGTTCCTATGGCCTTTACCTGTGGCACTGGCCGATCTTTGCGCTGTTGAGGCCACGAATCGATGTCGGATGGTCCTGGGGTGCGGTGTTCATCGTCAGAATTCTGCTCACGGTTGTGGCCACAGAGCTCTGTTATCGCTATATAGAGAAGCCTTGGCACATGCGTTCGGCGGACGCATCGTTTGCAGGTATACGTCGCCGACTGTTGCAGCCTTCGGGTATTGCGACCGGGCAGCGTTTAGCCGCGCTTGGCGGAACCTTCTTGGTTCTGGTTGCTGGAATCGTGATAGCGCTTCCTCACCACAAGAATGACGTGATTGCCCAGTCCCTCGATGATGGCCAAGCAGCGCTTGAACGAGCCGCAGCATCCACCACTGTTGCCCCCGCCCCGGGAACGCCAACCACCACGCAACTTCCCGAGCACGTCCCGGCGTCTGAGCGCACCGTGACCGTGGTTGGAGATTCGGTGTTGCTAGGTGCTGCCCCCGATGTATTCAAGGCCTTCGGCAACAGAGCCAACATCGACGCCAAGGTCTCTCGTCAGGCCAGCGATCTTGGACCACTGATCGCTCAGTTGGGCAAGGAAGGGCGACTGGGTCAGGTGGTGGTGGCGCAGGTGGGCATAAACGGGGTGGTCACAGACGCGGACCTGCGCGCCATCGAGGCCGCCGCTGGCGCTCGGCCGCTCTATGTGATCAACGCCAGGGTTCCTCGCTCATGGGAAGGTCCCAACAACTCCTTGGTGGCCGAGATGGTGCCAACGCTCAAAGAGGGTCACGTGATCGACTGGTATAGCGAGTCCGATGGCCGTCGGGACTGGTTTCTCAATGACGGAATCCATCTCACAGAGTCAGGCCGCGCTGGTTACGCCAACCTGATCCGAAAAGCGGTGGACGCGGGCTAGGCAACCAAACCCACCGGGTGGTGGTGGTGGGGCGCCCGGGACTCGAACCCGGAACCAGCGGATTAAAAGTCCGATGCTCTGCCAATTGAGCTAGCGCCCCAGCGGATTGACACTTTACGCGTCGCGCGTCGTTGGCTCTTAGTCCAGCGCGCCACCTAACTTTCCCGAGTGCGAAAGATCCGATGAGCACCCACCAAAGCTTGGGGTACAGGCCGGCTCTCGATGGGCTGAGAGCAGTGGCGGTAATTGCCGTTTTGTGTTTCCACGGCGGGTTCGGCTGGGCCAGCGGCGGCTACCTCGGCGTCTCCACCTTCTTCACTCTCTCCGGGTTCTTGATCACCTATCTGCTTGTTTCAGAAACACGCGCCACCGGTCGAGTCGCCATAGGCCAGTTCTACGCTCGTCGGGTCCGGCGGTTGATGCCAGCGAGTGTTCTCACGCTGAGCGCAGTGGTTGTAATGTCCAGGCTGGGAGCGTTTGGAGATGTGTCCAACCTGAGGCGAGACGTTGTTGGAGCGGCGCTGCAACTTGGCAACTGGGCTCAACTCACATCGGGGCGTTCGTACGCGGACTTGTTCAAGACAGGGGTGTCGCCGGTAGAGCACTACTGGTCCTTGGCCATAGAGGAACAGTTCTACCTCCTTTGGCCGTTGGTGATAGCGGGGCTTGCCCGAGTGGGTCGTTCTACAAGAACCCAAACAGTGGTCGCGTTGTTTGTGGCTTTTGGGTTGGCGGCACCATGGATTTCAGCGGTCTGGGGGACAAACGCTGCATACCTGTCCACCCCGGCACGCCTGAGCGAGATACTGGCCGGGGCAGTTCTGGCGCTGTTGGTTCGCAGCCGAGGGCTGGAGCAGTTGCCGAAATGGTTGTCCCACACAGGCCCGCTCGCGCTGGCGGCGGTTCTGACGCTGTTTGTGGTTACGCCATCGGGACGAGGATGGGCCTATAGCGGCGGGCTGGCTCTGTTCGCGGTGTTGTCCGCGGTGGTGGTGGGCGCCGCGCTCGTTGAAGGCCCATTGCGGTCAGCGCTTGAGTTCAAGGGTCTGGTGAAGCTCGGAACGCTTAGTTACGGCATCTATCTGCTGCATTGGCCAATCTTCTTGGTTTTCGACGAACAGTGGCCCACCGCTTCGCCCTATCCAATGTTCGTTGCCAAGTGCATGGTCACCCTGGCGCTAGCGGCCGTGATGAACCAGGTGGTGGAACGGCCGATTCGTTTTGGCCAGAACCTTGAGCGAAACGTCTGGCTGAGCCTCGGTGCTCTGGTGGTAGTGATAGCGCTGGCTGCGGTGGCGCTACCGGGGGCCAGTCCTGGATTTGGGGCGGTGCCAGATACCAAGCGCAAAGCTGCAGAGTTCACCCCGGCCAATAGCGCCCTGGGGCCGGTAGCCAACGCTGACGGACAGTTGTTGCGTCCGCTGCGAGTGATGGTTGTGGGTGACTCAACCGGCGAGGTCTTTGCCAGAGCACTCATCGAATGGGCTGCTGAGAACCCGTCAAGAATGAGGGTTCAGTCCTACGCGCTCGGTGGATGCGGAATCGTGAAAGGTGGACGATTCGATGGCCTGGCAGATCTCACCAGAACCGAGTGCGATCAGACCATGCATCATGAACTTCCTCGTCTCTACGGCGACGCGCTCCCGGACATCGTCCTGATCTCGATCACCGTGGCCGACACGTGGGCACGTCGATGGAACGAGGGGCCATTGTTGGAACCAACCGATCCAAGCTTTCGCAAGCGGATCACCAATGACTACCCGGTCTTCTTCAATACGGCCATAGATGCCGATGTGCCAAAGATCGTGTGGCTGCGGCCCCCTGTGGCCAAATCGATCTCTGGCACCCCTGACCCCAGTTTTGTCAACGGCAGCCAGGCCTTTATCGAGACGGAGGTGCGCTCCATCGCGAACAGACACCCTGAACGGGTGGAGGTCCTTGACTATCGACGCTGGTTCGAGGCCGAAGGCATTGGTGACAAACCTGCGTTGCGCCCCGACGGCATACACCTGATCCGCCCAGAGGCAGACCGTGTGAGCGCCGAGTTCCTTGTCCCAGAGTTGATGACGCTGGTAGGTGTTGGATAGCCCGTTCTGTACCAGTGACCGGGCGAACGAAAAGAACGTTTGTTCGCTCGGCTGGAATGTGGTTGAGTGGGTGAGTGCCTCGTGTCGGCGTGAGCGAACGGCGGAACAGCTTCCGCAACGGCTCCATCGAGCTCATTCTCGGTGGACGCCGCCTGCTTTGCTTCGCGCCCGAGGACGGGTCCCTGAAAGTGGGTATGTATATCGAGCCCATAGATCGACTGGTGGATGTCTCCGCACAACCATGTACGGCCAATGGGGTCCTCTCCGATGCGGGGAGAAGGCTTCGCATCAGCGATCACATAATCGGTGCTGAGTTGCTACTGGTGCTCGACAAAGCCGCAAGCAGGTACTCAACTTGGACCCCAAGGGCTGGACTTGGCCGGCTCGCTCTACTCGGCGGTGCTGCGTTCGGGTTGCTCGCAGCGGCCTATGACGACGGATCCATCCCGGTACGCGAGGTGCCCCGCTGGGCGGTTCCAATCGTTAGACCCCGGACCCTGCGAGAGGGCGCAAGGAGCGCGTTCGGCACCAAAGCCACCAGCCCAGTGGTGCGCGCGCTGGCCACTGCCATCAGGTCCCCGGGAAATGTGCAGGCAGACTTTTCCAATCTCGCGCTCGCACTGGTTGGAGCCGACAGCCTTCAACCAGATCAGATCGCACGTGTCCTCGCAGCGCAGAGGGCTCTACATCCCATCGAGGATCTCCCGGACCCTGCCACTTTGGCAGCCGCCCGCAAAACAGTGAGTAACTGGGACCCACGCCAACTGGAACGTGTCCTGATCGACGCCGCATCGCGGCCAGATGGATTGTCAACCTTGTTCGTCACCCTCGGCTATGCCAAACAGCTAGGTAGCCAAGGTCGAATCCGAATTGCTAGCTCGCTGAGTGAGCTTCACGACAGCTACAGAAGCTTGGTGATCACCGCCCCAGCGCGCTCAGCAGGCTCACCGAGTGCATCCGCTGGTGAGCCACCCCGTCCGCTAGTGGAACCCCAAACAGAACAATTTCAACATCGGATATATGTCGCGCCTCGAGCCCAACCGGTAGGTGGGTCTACTCCTCTGGTGGTCACTCGACAAGCTCAAAGTATCGATGGTCTCCGGGTGGACAACCTGACATTTGTGGTTCCGCGTACCGCAGGGGACCTCGAACGATGGGGACGGATCATGTCCAATTGCCTCGACACCTATGGGGGAGCAGCGGCGCAAGGTCTCGCAACAATCATCGGTATCCATGCCGGCGATCAACTCGCATACGTGATTGAAGTATCTCCCAGAGGAGTCGTGATCCAGTTCACCACCTTCGCCAATCGGGAACCCTCGTCAAAGGTCCGTGCGACCGTAGTGTCAACGTTGCTGAGAGCGGGCATCATCAACCCATCGCTTGAGGCCAATAGGCAATGGCTGCTCGGCGTCGACTTTTAGCGCTGTATGGGGGCAGACTGAACCCATGGATACTCCAGACACAGTGGTAGGTGCCCTACGGCTGCTGCGCGAGCAGGGCTATGACATCGAGTTCCAACTGATAGATGGTCATCTCCGCTGTGATGAAGGCCCGGCCTGTCACGCTGAGGATGCTGTGGTGGAGAAGCTCTACCGCTTCGAGGGTCAAAGTGACCCCGGAGACGAAATGATCGTGTTTGGCCTGCGTGAGCCCTCCACCGGCAGGCGCGGCGTACTGGCCAGCGGGTTCGGACCTGCTGCAGACCCGGAGTTGCTGGACCACATCACAGGTCTGGCCAGCCGGTTCCCGGGGGCTTGAGATGGCCAGAGACCTAACCGCCATCAGAGAGTCCTACGAGCGAGAAGGCCTGCGACGTCGAGATCTTGGCGAGGATCCGATCACGCAATTCGAGAAGTGGTGGGACGAATGGGCCCAGACCGATCCCTACGACGCTGCAGCGTGTGTTCTCGCCACCGTCTCCTCTTCCGGTCAGCCCTCGGCCCGGTTCGTCCTGTGCAGAGAGTTCGACCTCAACGGATTTGTGGTCTACACAAATCTCGAGAGCCACAAAGGTCTTGATCTAGCGGCCAACCCCAAAGCGGCCATCACTTTCGGATGGCTCGATCTGAGCCGGCAGGTCCGTATTGAAGGTCCGGTTACTCACGTAGAAGACGCTGCAGCAGACGAATACTGGAGTAGCCGTCCCCGTGGTAGCCAGATCGGTGCATGGGCTTCGGAACAGAGCCGTCCCGTGTCGGGGCGAGCAGAACTCGACCAGCGTCAGGCGGAGGTGGTCGAAAGATTTGGTGGGCCAGATGCCACCACACCTATAGAACGACCCCCTCATTGGGGTGGTTACCGGGTAGGTATCGAACGCATCGAGTTCTGGCAGGGCCAGCCGGACCGGCTACACGATCGCTTTGAGTACCGCCGTGATGTTTCTGAGGGCAGCGAGGGCCCAGGCGGCTGGAAGATCAGGCGTCTAGCTCCGTAGCTAGTTCTGTAGCTAGTTCCTGCTGATCTGAATTCGGCTCGACTTGCTCA
Source organism: Acidimicrobiales bacterium (assembly GCA_020439605.1). Lineage (GTDB taxonomy): Bacteria > Actinomycetota > Acidimicrobiia > Acidimicrobiales > Iamiaceae > Aquihabitans. Next base: position 9,490 of record JAGQSI010000022.1, read on the forward strand.
TCGGGTTCTGGACGCGGTGGCTTTGATCGCAGAAGAACCCCCAGCAGTACACCGCAAACCACGAACCCCAGGATCAACGCCACCTGAAGCGGGTCCAGATTGGACATCCAGTTCGAGACATCGCTGGACCATCCCGTGACCCAATCGACAGGCCCTGCGGTGGCGTCCTGGTTGCCATGTTGAATCAGACGGATCTCATAGACGCCATACCAAGCGAGATAGGCACCTGTGACGATCATGATCACGCCAGACACTCGCTGCACATAGGGCAGTGCCCGGCGGAGCTTGGTCACAAAGCCTTGCTGGGCCATGGCCAGCGCCACCGTGATGACCATGAGCAGCAGGGCCATGCCGAGGCTGTAGGCAATGAAGGTCCCCACGCCAGTGGCAAACGAGGACCTACGGAAACTGCTGGCGACAACAGATGTGAACGGTCCGATCGTGCACGACAAAGACGCGATCGCGTAGGACACGCCAAACAAGAACATGGATCCAAGGCCGCGGGTCTTGCCGCCCTTGTCCAGATGCGGAAGACGGATATTGGGTTCCCAGCCGAACAGGAAAGCCACACCAACAAATGCCAGTACTGCGCCGATGACAACTGTGAGCCATGGCGAGAAGTCCCCAATGGCCAAGGCTGTCTTCAAGACGATCCCGCCGGCGATCGCAAACACCACCAAGAAGCCAAGGGAAACCACGCCACCCACAACGAGGGCGCGACCCAGGTTGCGGACGGTGGAACGCTCCACATCTTCCTCGCGGCCGAGGAAGTAGCCGAGGTAGGCGGGCAGCATGGCAAAGCCACACGGGTTGACCGTGGCCACCATGCCGGCGGTGAAAGCGGTAGCGAAAGGAATATCGATCATGAGCCCGGGTTGTCGTCCAAGAACGACTGGAGTTCCTTGGCGCTAGTGAATGCGCCAGTTTCCAAGGCCAGTACCTGACCATCTGAGTCCAACAACAAGGTGGTTGGGAGGCCGGCCGCGTTGGCTTCGTAGAACAAGGTCCCATCAGGGTCCTGTACCCACGGGTAGGTGATCTTGGTTTGGATGGCAAGCTTCTTCGCTGCCTCAAGACGATCCTGGGTGGCGACACCAACGAAAGCAACGTCCGGGTTGGCCGCCTGGGCTTGCTCGAGCAGTGGCATCTCCTTGATGCACGGAGTACAGGTGGACTGCCAGAAATTGACGAGGGTTCGCTGTTTGCCCATCTGCTGATAGAGGGTGGTGGCTTTACCATCGACCGTGAGAAGCCTCCTACCGACTAGGGCATCGGTGTCGATCTCGTCGATGGCTGTGAGAGTCATTTCAGCGTTGGCCTGTTTGGAATCGCGTGACAACAGGATCGATGCGATGAACCCGGCCAGGATCGCTGCCATCATCGCCACGAGCACACAGAGCGCGAGAGTCCTAACCCCGAGACTCCTGCGCCGAGGAGTGAAATCGGGATCGCCGTAGTCCGATGGCTGCTCGAAGGGGTTGTCGGCAGCCTCGGTGGGGGGCTCCGGGACATCGACCATTGCGGTCTATACGGTACAGGTGCAACCCCACCGAGACCCCATCGGGCCTCCATGGAGAGTCCGTGAATTGAGTCTCAGGCTGAACGGAGGTGCTCAGGGATCGGCACCTCCGGTAGTTGCTCCTCAGGTCTTGGGACTTTCGAGGGCCGGCCTTTTCGTCTCTTGGATGTGAGTATCCGTCCACCAGAGAACAGTTGTCCTCCCCACACGCCCCATGGTTCACGGCGATCCAGCGCAGCTTCGAGGCACTGGACCATCACTGGACACTGTGCACACAGCCGCTTGGCTGCGGCGATGTCTTGAAGCTCATCCGAGAAGAACATCTCGGTGAATCCGCCGCTGCCAGTAGCGCACAGCGCGTCAAGCTTCCATAAGAGGTCTTCGAGTTGAACAGGGGTTTCGAGTACTGCGATTGCGGTCATTGTTGTTCCTTGTGGGTTTTGTGAGGGTGAGCTGGAAAAGGCGAAAGGCCGCTGGGTTGTCCCAGCGGCCTTCGGAGGAGATTGGATCTCGGTTGGGATTGTTCCCTACTGCGAGTCCTCCAAAGGCCTTGTGAAAATGGAGTGATGCTTATTGCCGTGAGTGGTTACCGGGGCTGAGGGCTTCACAGCGGTGAAGCGATAAGCAGCGCTGGACCAGCGAGAGCGCGCGCCAGCACCGTTGGTGGCCATTGGGCCCCAAGTGGTGGTGGTCAAGGTCTTCACTGGTCTTCTCCGTGCGGCTTTAGAACTAGGACGCCAGAAAAGGCGTCAAACCAATCAACAACTTCTGGCGAGAGTTGTCAAATGATTTTCTGTTCCGGTGGCAAGAAAAGCGTTGAGCGGTAGTGCTGTAGCTCGGCGACGCTCTCTCGAATGTCGTCGAGAGCTCGGTGAGCGGTTGCCTTACGAGGAAGAGAACTGAGTGCGGTTGGGTTCCAACGTCGAGCCAATTCCTTGAGCGTAGAAACATCCACACTGCGGTAGTGCAGGTACTCCTCGATGTCGTTCAGGTACTTGGCCAGAAAACGGCGATCGGTTCCGATCGAGTTGCCGCACAACGGAACGGTGTTGGGCTCGGCGATGTGCTCCTGGAGAAATGCGAGCGTTTCTGCGCCAGCTTGTTCCAGGGAAATGGTTGAAGCAGCTATGGCCTCTAGCAAGCCGCTCTTGGTGTGCATCTCTACAACCACCTCGTCCATTTCGGCGAGCGCAGCATCGTTCTGATGGACAACTAGGTCGGGGCCCTCGGCGATGATGTTGAGATCGTCATCTGTGATCAACGTGGCTATCTCCACGATCACATGGCGCTCCGGGTCCAAGCCGGTCATCTCAAGATCCATCCATGCGAGCATCAATGGAGGATAGGCCGCTGGGCGGTGCTCTAGCGTCAACGGCGTGCTGAGAGTTCCGTTCATCCGTCTTGACCCAGACCTCCCGCCGCCGACCTACGCCCACGTAGGTGATGCCGGCGCTGATCTAAGAGCCCGTGAAAGTGTCACGTTGGCGCCGGGCGGGGGAAGGGCCCTGGTCCCAACTGGCCTAGCGATAGCACTGCCGGAGGGAACCGCTGGCTTCATTCAGCCTCGCAGTGGCCTAGCCCTCAAACACGGGGTCACCTGTCTCAATACGCCAGGGCTGATAGACGCTGGATACCGCGATGAACTCAAGGTGATCCTGGTGAACCTCGACCCCACCGAGGCCTTTGAGGTTGTGCGCGGCGAGCGCATCGCGCAGTTGGTGATTCAGAAAGTTGAGACCGCGCACTTCGAGGAGTCGCCAGACCTCGGGGATTCCACACGCGGCACGGGAGGGTTTGGTTCCACCGGCCGACACTGATCTGGCCTGTGGCTGTGTGCCGGGCCGCTGTGTTTCGGGCTGCTGAGTGTCGATTCGCTACTTGTTGGTCTGTGGACTGTGTTTGCGGGGTCTTTCAAGATTTGTTTT
>JAGQSI010000229.1 GCA_020439605.1 Acidimicrobiales bacterium
CGTCTTCTTCGTAGCGGTAGTCGAAGGTTTTGGTTCCGATCGTGGAGGCGAGCCGCTTGGATTGGACCCAGGCCTCCACCGCACCAGCCGACGTGTATTGGTATTTGAAGCCAGCTTCTTTGAACGCTCGGTTGTCGATGCCTCGGCCGAACTTGAGGAGCTCCACCATCTCCGGTGCAAAGTTCACGAGCCCGAGCCGTCGAAGTGGATCGGTGGCCATGCCGATACCGAACGGTGGCATGACTATGGCTCGTTTGTTGGCGATGGCCATGATCTCGCTCCACGGCAACATGCCGTCTCCTGCGACGTTGTAGATGCCCGAGAGTTGACGGTGTTGGGCAAACAAGATGGCGGAAACAACGTCGTCTTCGTGGACCAGCTGAAAGCGAGGGTCATAGCCAGCAACTTTGGGTACGAGCGGCAGCTCAAGGGCATCCACCAGCGGAGTGGAGATGTCCGGGCCGATCACATTGCAGAACCGCAACAAGCTGAGCGACACATGGGGGTTGTCTCGGGCAAAGTCACGCACATAGGACTCGACTTCGAGAAGGCTGCGTTCCACCTTGGTGCGCGCCGGTGTGGTTCTGCGATCGGTCTCACGGAACCAGTAGGGGTCCTTGGGGCCTGACCCGTAAACCAGCGCAGCGGACTTGACGACCACGTTTCTTACCGGGCTGCCCGCCGATGACGCTGCAGCAAACAGGTTCATGGTGCCGATCACGTTGATCTCGTGCATGGATCGCGATGACATCTGTGTGCTGTCGGCAACGAGGAAGGTGTGGGCGATGGTGTCTACGCCGGTGGCTTTCACGATCCGAGACAGGATCGAATAGTTCTCGTCGGAGCGCACGTATTCGGTGCGTTCGAGCTTGACCTTTGGTTCTCTGGTGTCGAGCCCGATGATGACGTCTACATCCGGGTCTTCTTCCAAGGCCTGGGCGACACGGCCACCCCAGTAGGTGGCTAGGCCGGTGACAAGTACTCGTTTTCCCATTTGGACCTACCCGAACCAGACCGAGCGGCGTTGACGCAGCATGTCGAAGAGCGCTTCTTGGATCTGTTGGCGGATCGCCTCGGACTCATCCATGATCCGGCTTCTTGAGTAGCGGGCCTGATCTGGCTCTACATCGAACTTGATCGGGTCGAGCACCCGCAGTTTGAACTTGGCCGGGAAGTGCAGTGCGGCGAGAGGCCCGAGCGCCATGTTGGCGGTCACCGGGAAGTAGGGGGCACCGAAGGCTTTGGCCAGAGACGGGATCTTGAACAGGATCGGCATGGATTCTTCGGCGCCGACCACAGCGATGGGAACAATCGGCACACCGGCACGCATGGCGATCTCCACAAACCCACCTCGTCCAAAGCGGCGGAGTCGGTAGCGCTCACCGTAGGTCTTGGCGGGGCCTTTGGCTCCCTCGGGAAATACCAGCACAAGTTGTTGTTGGTCACGTAGGAGGCGGTAGGTGTTGTCGGGGTGAGCTACTACGCCACCGCCTCGGGCCCAAAGCGTGCCAATCACTGGGGCAGCTTTGAAGAACTGGTCTGCAAGTCCATAGACCGGCCGGCCAAGGTCTCGTTCGATCCCGTGCATGATGGTCGGTGCATCCGATGGGATGGCGCCGGCGTGGTTTGCTACGAGCAGGGCGCCGCCTTCGGTTGGGATCTTGTCGAAGCCTTCCCATTCGGCACGGAACCAGTGCTTGTACATCGGGTCATACATTTTGCGGACAAATTCGCGTGCCCGCTCAGATCGACCCCATTCGTCAACGTCTCCGATTCTGGGATCGTCAAGTTCTGGTTCTGGTTCCGCCTCGGCAACGGGCGGGAGATGTAGCGGCACGATCTCTGCGGTTGTCGTGGGTTTTCTTGTCGCTTTGGTTTCTTCCCCAGCGGCCATAGGGGAAGGCTACCGGTGCCTGGCGGGTCGCACCTAGAAAGTTGGATCCTCCAGCCATTTCTGGCCGGTGTCGCAGCCCTCTAACGCAATACACCATTTACATACGGGACTCGGGCGAAGCAGAGGTGCCGAGGTGCCTGCCTGAAGTGAGGTGATGCGTCGGGCGCCTTCGATGCAGCGAAGTAGCGCAGATTCCAAGACGCTCTCGGTGACTACTTCGGTATGCGATACGCCTTGGTCCAGGTAGAAGGAGGCGATGAGTCGAGGCGGGACACCTATACGTATCGTCTCTATCAGGGCGTAGAACCGCAGGTCATCACGGTGGGTCGGGTTTGGGTTGCCGGTCTTGAGGTCGATGATGACCTTGCGGGCCTCGTTGCCGGTGGCTGCCCCGAGCGTGAGGTCCACCTTGCCGCGCATCTTTACTCGTCCTTGTGCCAGCTCCAGGCTCAACGAGCTTTCAGTGGCTGGACGCCAAACAGGTTTGAGCGGCGGGAAACACTCGAAGAACTTGTGGACCTTGTCTCCGGCTTCGCTGCGTAGTGTTGCTTGGTCCGCTTCGGAACACGTCTGCAGAAAGTCGCTGACCCAACTGTCTGAGAGCGTGAGGCTGGAGATCGCTTCGTCGACGAGCTCGAGCGGTAGCGGCTCGCCCTTCCAGTGGATGCCGAGTTCGATGGCTTTGTGAGCAATAGTGCCCTTGACCATTGGGATCGTGGCCTCGAAGTCTCCTGCGGCTGCTTCTTCTGCGATGAAACGCACCTCGCAGCCATGAACTTGAGCGAGGCGATGCTTGCTCAAGAACAAGACCTCGTTGGGACTCATGTCCTCGAGCACCTCGACCATCGCGGCTTCGAGCTGTGAACGGAGGTCCCTGCCAAGGTTCGGGTCGAACTCGCGTCGTGGCGCGCCCGTGGTACCGAGCACGTCGAGTGTCTGCTTCTGAACTGGTGTGAGTTGTGGTGGCTGGGCCGACGCCATAGTTGGAGCGTACGCCTAAGCGAGTTGGAGCAGGGGTTTGGTCCACTCCTCAGCAAACTGTCACAGGGGGTGGGTGCGATCTAGCGGTCAGGTTGATACGAGGTGATGGGGCCGGGGCCTAGCTCACCCTCCATGTTCCGGCCGCCTCGGGGCACACCATCCCCGTGCCATGAGTCTTGACTCATGATGACGGGTAACTCATACTTGCAAGGTATGGGAAGTCGAGGTCACCGATCAGTTCATCGAATGGTGGGAGACCTTGGCGGACGCGCAACGGGAGTCGGTTTCGGACAGGGTGGGGCTCCTTGCCGAACGAGGACCAGATCTCGGCCGGCCGGTCGTCGATCGGGTCCACACGTCGAGGCACCAATCGATGAAGGAGCTGCGGGCTGCGAAGGGCGGAGCACTGCGGGTGTTGTTCAGCTTCGACCCCCGGCGGCAGGCGATCCTGCTGCTCGGGGGCGACAAGACAGGCGAATGGAACGACTGGTACGAGTGGGCGGTTCCACTCGCTGATGACCTGTACGACGAGTACCTCCGAGAACTCGGAGAGGAAGGATT
>JAGQSI010000230.1 GCA_020439605.1 Acidimicrobiales bacterium
GTGCTGGTCGCGTCTGTGGTGGAGATCCCGGTGGGCGCCCAGGAACTACCGGTTCCACAAACCGCCGAAGAGATCAAGAAGGCCGAGGAGGCCAAGGGCCAGACCCTCGAGCTCGCACCCGAGGCGCCGCCGAGTTCTGATGATCCGTTCGTTGCGGTGTTTCTGGCGAAAGAAGCTGTAACTGCCGCCGCTCTTGAACGTATAGATGCCACCACCAAGGCCCGCGAAGCCACGCTGCGAGCACTTGTTGCCAAGGACAACCTAGACCAGGCAACCAGAAAACAGGCGAAGGCAACCAAGGTCCGTGACGCTGCGGACGCAGAGCTCAAAACCGAACGTGAGCGTCTGTCGGGCCTGACCGTACGTGCCTATGTGGCCGGCGGTGCCAACACCATGGCAGACATGAGTGCGTTGCTCGAGGGAGACACCACAGACCCGGCATTTGGACGTGAGCTGATGTTTGGCCAGGTCCTGAATCGCCAGGAAGAAGTGACAGAAAAAGCCGCTGCAGACCTTCGCTCCGCTCGAAAGAAGCTGGCTACTGCGAGAAGACAGCGTCAGGCAGCCAAGGTTGAGTCGGACCGCAAGATGTCTGCGGCAGTCACCGCCGGGGCCCGCCAGACCAAGGCGGAAGCCGCCCATGCGGAGGCAATCGAGCAGCGAGACGAAGCAGAACGGCGCTTGCGAGCAGCTTCCAGGTTCCTAACCGAACCAGTGCCGCTAGAGACCCCTCTCATCGGGTTGCCACGCCTCACCGCCGAGGACCTGACAACCTGGTTCGAAGCCAAGAACTACCGCCCGAAGATCCCGACGCCCATCGCAGACATCGCAAAGTGGTTCATCGAAGAAGGAACGATGGAAGGCATCCGCGGAGACATCGCGTTTGCCCAAGCGGTGCTCGAAACCGGTGGCTTCACCAACACCGACAGCGTTGTGGCCAACAACTACTCGGGAATCGGCCACTACGACAACGTGCCTCTCGGGTTCATCTTCGCTTCGCCACAAGCCGGGGTGCGCGCCCAGATCCAGTTGTTGAAGGGCTATGCGGTCAAGAATCCGAACTATGCAAACCCGTTGGTGGACAAGCGGCTTCGCGGCCCGGCTGGGTGTTGCCAGACATGGGGTGATCTGACCAAGGTCTGGGCAACAAGCCCTATCTATGGGCCGGTAGTGATGGGTCTCTACTCGTCTCTGGTGGAGCACTCGTTGGCCAGACGCGCTCGGGGCGAAGGGCTCGCCACTCCAGCCAACTAGCGCGCGGGCGATACTCTGCGCATTGTGCTGTGGGTATTTGGATTATTGGGGCTCGTGATCGTGGTAGTTATCGGTCTTGTGGTTCTGGGCCGAGAAACCGCTCAACTGAGCACCGCTGCGATGCCAGCTGTGTTCGATATGGCCCAAGCAGTGGAGTTCATTGCTGATCGTCTACCCCAGTCCGCACAGGCCAGGCTCAGCCACGACGATGTCAGGTGGATTCTTCTAGCGGACGCGGACTTCATCGAATCAGCGGAACTGGTGGACGAGGACCTAGCGGTGGCGAGGCTCTTGGAGTTGGGCGACGAAAGCGGGCGGGAGTTCGAGGACGAAGATGTGGTTGCGGTACTCAATGCTCGCATGGCATACCTCGAAGCCATTGGAGCAATTGGCCCACAAGCTGAATAGTTCGTCGCGGGCCCTGCAGGTCGCGTACCGTTGAGCTATGTCGCGGCCTATCAAGTTCGAACACAGCAAGTACGTCGGGGACAAACGCACTCAGGTTGTCTATGACCTAGATACAGCTCCCCAGGAACTGATCGATGAATTGATGGAGGCCGGTACCTATCTGTCGTTCGGTCCAGACACGCTGGTGGAAGCATCCAACCGTGGCTACAAGCCGCACCCAACTGCACGCCCAAGCGTTGACTAGTCCTTGGAGATAGAGCTCACCTCAGGATCGGCACGCCTCTCTGGCTACGTCGCAGATCCACCGGTGGTAGACGCTTCGCCACCAACGCTCGTTCTTTGTCACAGCTATCCCTCAACTGCTCTGGGTGCCGCTGTCATCAACAGCTCCTATCCGGAACTCGCTGACCGGATCGCAAACGAAGGCTGGAGGGTGCTGACCTTCGGGTTTCGCGGATGTGGCGGCTCCACCGGCAATTTCGAGCTAGCTGGTTGGCTCGAAGACGTAGTGGCTGCTGCTGCTTTCGCCCGCACTCTCGGACAGTCCAAGGGGGTATGGCTGGCAGGGTTCGGCACGGGTGGAGGGCTGTGCATTTCTGCAGGAGCACGGCTCCCTGATATCGCCGGGGTTGCGGCAATGGGGGCACCCGCAGACTTCAAGGACTGGTCCAACCACCCGAAGCGTCTCCTTCAACATGCCCGAGACATCGGAGCCATCCACACCAAGGACTTCCCCGCCTCGGTAGATCAATGGTCGAAGGGGCTCAGTGAGATCCGGCCAGTGGACGATGCTTCTCGCGTGGCACCGAGACCTCTGCTCGTACTTCATGGATCAGACGACGAGTCGGTGCCAACTTTTGATGCCCGAGTTCTGAGTGACTCCCACGGTGCTGCAGAATTGAGGATCGTCCAAGGCGCAGCACACGACCTGCGCCATGACCCACGAGCAGTTGCCATACTCCTTGGCTGGCTGGACAGAGAGCGACACGACAGACCTTGAAACTCGGCGCATTCGGCAAAGCTTGGACCGTTGGTGTTGTTGTGCTGTGCGCCTTGCGCGCTGTGGTGGCATGGCCGGTGTTGCTTGAGTACGGCATCAACCCGTGGTGGTTCGTTGTGCTTGACGTGGGAACAGCGCCCACCTATGGCATTGGCCAAGCAATGAGCGTGAAAGTGCTGCGTGACCTTGAGACTCCGGCGCGAGCAGCGCTGCCGTGGGTTCTCATGGTGCTGATCTCGTTCCTTGCGCCGTATCTCTACGTGTTGCGCTCTGCAGGCCATCTGCCCGGCTACGTGAAGTGGGGTGTGGTGGCTTGGATGGCTGTGTTCGGGGCGTTTGGGGCTGTTCGAATTGCCCGTGAGGCCAGAGCCGGAGCGCCAGAAGCTGTGGTTGGATAATGGATTTTGAGCTTCCTGCCCATGACGATGCTCGCCGAGTGGACGTTCGCGGGTGGCTGGCTGAACATCCTTCGCCAACTGGGCGAGAGCTAGCCGAGGCCGGCTATGTAGCTCCACATTGGCCAAAGCCGTGGGGCCTTGGCGCGGACGCTATTCATCAGTTGATCATTGATGACGAGTTGCGCAGCGCAGGCGTGGCGCGTCCTTCCAACCAGATCGGCATCGGTTGGGCCGGCCCGACGTTGATTCATGCCGGAACCCAAGCTCAACAAGATCGCTACCTGCCGGGCATCTTGTCGGGCGAGGAGATCTGGTGTCAGCTCTTCAGCGAACCGGGCGCAGGAAGCGACCTGGCCAGTCTTTCCACCAAGGC
>JAGQSI010000231.1 GCA_020439605.1 Acidimicrobiales bacterium
GAGCCGCGAACAAGACGACCGCCGTGGTCGAGATGAGCTGTGAACGTTGATACACGACGCCGAGAGCTTCAGGCTTTTCGAGCAAATGGATCGCACGGGCCGACTCGAGTACAGAACGAACGAGCGACATCATTGAAAGCGCCACCAAGGTGATGGCACTCGCCTCGGCCGCAACTAGGTACCACGACCCGATCGGTCCCCGGATCTGGGCGATGCCGGCAATGGACCCGGCGAAGGCAAGTGCAGCCACAGCCAATCCACGAAGTTCAATCCAGGCCCTGCGGCGCATCGCAACAAGGCCGGCTGCGATAACCACGAGAACAAGCCATGGGGTGAGCACCGCACCCGGGGATAGATAGGCCGAATAGGGTCTGGGTCCACCAGCCCAGGTGGGTTGTAGCGACAGCTGCGAACGGGCGATACCAACCACGTCATGGGTCATGACCTTGGGAAGAGGATGTGGGTTGCCGTCTCGCAGGTACCTCACGATTGCGGCGGGATTGCTTTGGGTTCCGTTGGCCAGTACGTCGTAGACAACCGGTGCCCACAACAACACGCCTAGACCAACCGAAATCGCCACAGGCTTGGCCAGCGCAGCAAGTCTTGGGGTTTCCTCGATGCGGTAGACGTGGACTGCTAGTCCAATTACCCCTACCGCCATCAACAGAATCGAGGTGGGAATGAACTGAATGTGGGCCTGAACCATCCAGGTGCTGAGCACCACTGCAAATGGAAGAGCCTTGGCATTGCCTTCCACCAGCGCCCAGGTCAACAGAATGAGCGCAACGGTTGGAATAGCACCCACATATGGGTTCCATGGCTGAAGCAGAATCGGGTGGCCCCTCTCTAGGGACCAGACCGCGATTCCAGCAGTTACGCCAACCGCGAGCAGATTGCCGCCGAGGCGCCTTGCTGCGGCGAGTGCTACGCCAAGGGCGAGCCCACCAAGCCAGATGTTGGCGGTCAATTGTGCAGAGGATCGTTCACCGAACAGTACGTAAATGGGCCACAGAGAAATGAACAACGCAGGGCCGGGATGACGAAACGGCAGGCTTGAATACGGCCCCGACAGTGGGAAGGCGCTGGTGAGCCTCCGTACCTCAAGTTCTGTGATGGCCAGATCCTCTACGGGAATCCAGGTTCTCGTTAGCCAGAGCAGCCCACCAAGTATGAACACGGCGATAGCACCCAGAGCGGCTTTGTCCTTCGCCATGAGGTACTTGTTATCAGTCCGAGATCACCCGGGCGGTATTTCGTCCGCATCGACTTCCAGCCAGACAGGTAGCTGATCGCCAACCCGCAGTTCCATCGCTCCTAATGCGTACCGACCATCCTCCCTACTTGGATGTAGGGGTAGATTGACGCGGTGGTTCTTGACGACGGAGCGAAGCTGGGTCCTGGCTCTTTGCTCTGGACAACGGCGGGGGACCCCCGGTCGCTGTTGAGTGGTGCCACTGCCGGGATCATGCAGCTCATGTATCCGGGGCTAGGCGCTGGAGTTAGCGAGCATTCGGACTTCTTCTTGGATCCATTCGACAGAATCTTCAGATCAATTCCCATGATCTGGAGCACGATTTTTGCTGACGAGGACGAAGCGGAGACTCTCGGCCACCGGATCCGTGGATTCCACAAGGACATCAAGGGCGTGGATACCAAAGGGCGCAGCTATCACGCTCTCGATCCAGAGGTGTTCTGGTGGGCCCATGGCACCTTCACCTGGGAATTCTTCAGGGCCCGTGAACTCTTCTGGCCTGTGCCGTTGAACGCAGGACAAAAGGAGCAGCTCTATTCCGAGACGCTCACCTGGTATCGACGTTATGGAATGAGTGAGCGCCCGGTTCCGGCCACCTACGAGCTCTTCGTGAAGAAGTTCAACGGGATCTGCTCGGACATTCTCGAGATGACACCAGCTGCACAATGGGTACTTGACCATGGCTCCAATCCTGGGGCGCGGCCGCAGCGCCTTCGTTTGCCGGGTCCACTTGGAATATTCAATAGCTCTGCCACGCATCTGAATGGCGAAGTTGTTCGTCTGATGGTCTATGGATCCATGCCAGACGTGGTGAGGCGGCGTTTCAACCTTCGCTGGTCAAACATGGACCGGATCGCCTTCATCAATCTATGCGCCACCGTTCGGGCGGCTGGCCCGGCCATAGGGCGAGGGGCGCTTGATGGAATGTGGCCGGCCGGGACTCCGCACCTATCGTCAAACAGCGATAGCGAAGTGGTTCTAGCGGGTGACAGTTGGCGCCAACGTCGTGATCTGGCAAAGAGTGGTCAGTAGCCATCAAAGGAGAAGCAATGTTCGACATCGTCGTCGAGGACCTCACCGAGGAACAGATCGCTCAGGAAGCAGCCGAGTACGAGGTTCTGACCCAAAGTGTGCGTCGGTTGATCGATGCAACTATCAGAACCGAGCTCCGAGGCGGTGCCATCTCTGAGGCTGCCGCAGTAATAGACGAAGTGACAGAGAAACTCGTAGCGGAGCAGATGCCGGGTCCCTATGGCGTCCGCTTCACCACTAATGGTGCAATCAGGGCTTGGGGCAATGCGGCATCTGGGCTTCGAAACCCGATCGCTGCTCCGCTCGAACTCATTACCGAAGAGGATGGATTGGTCTGGGCAGAAGTAGAACTAGGCGCCGCCTACGAGGGCCCACCCACGTTGGTCCATGGTGGAATCAGCGCCCTACTTATGGATCAGGCTCTTGGCAGAGCCGCTGAGGTAGCCGGCGCAGCCGGACTGACCGGGACACTAGAAGTCCGATATGAGCGCGCGGTGCGTCTCGGAGCGGTCAGAGTCGAAGCGAAACTTGATCGCACCGAAGGCGTGAAGAGCTACGCGGTTGGAACAATTTCCGACGATGAAGGCGTGTGCGTGAAGGCCACTGGAGTGTTCATCATGCCGAAGTGGGCACGCGAGGCCAGAGCAGACGTAGAGCAGGTCAGAGAAGCACGTGCTGCTGCGGCTGGATACTCGGATCCGAGCTCACCAAAACCGCATGACCAGTAGGCCTTCACGTATCAGGCTGTGTGTGCTCCAACTCGTCCGGCCCTAGCGGTGTATGCGGTCGCTATTAGGGCGCAACTAGATCCAGCAGAGTCCCGACCACACCTGAACGTCCGGGCGCGAGACGTGCCACAACGTCGAGCATTCGCGAGTCCGGACCTATGAGGGTGCGTGCACGGTTTTTGTCGATTGCGCCCACGATGCGACGTGCCACAGTGTCGGGAGAGGTCATCAGATAGGGGGCGAGACGGTTGGCACCTAGCGACGAGAGTCGTTGTGCGTCGGCGCCGGTAGCGGTGTGAACGATGTTGGTGTTGATCGCCCCGGGGAACACCGCAGTAACCCCGATGTTGTGTCCGGCTAGCTCGGCGCGCAGCGATTCGCTGAATCCTCGAACCGCACCTTTGGTGAGGGCATAG
>JAGQSI010000232.1 GCA_020439605.1 Acidimicrobiales bacterium
CGGTGCCGCCGGCCGAGATCAAGCTGGGCGGCGGCGACGGCGTGGCCAGCGAGAACCCGGTGACCTTCACGAAGGCGTAGTGGCCGTCGCCACCCGTCACGAGCCCGTGGCGCCGTCGTCGGGTCGTCCCGACGGGCTCGGCCGGTCGTGGCGGATCCTGCAGGCCATGCGTCGCGAGCAGACCGACCCGCGCGGCACCTACACCTTCCTCGGGGCCGACGCCGCGGCCACGATCGGCCGCTACCACCGCCTCGACGGGGTCGTCGCGATCGACGTCGGCGGCGGTCCGGGCTACACGGCGGAGGCGATGCGGGCCCGGGGCGCGCACGCGTTCACCGTCGACCCCTTCGCCGAGGAGCTCCGCCTGCACGGTCGCACCCCGGTCGACGCGGTGGTGGGCGACGGCCTGGCGCTGCCGTTCGCCGACGACTCGCTCGACGTGGTGTGCACGCTCAACGCGCTCGAGCACGTCCCGACGCCCTGGGCGTTCCTCGACGAGCTGGTGCGGGTCGCCCGTCCCGGCGGGCTGGTGTTCATCGGCGTCACCAACTGGCTGTCGCCGTGGGGCGGGCACGAGACCTCGCCCTGGCACTACCTGGGCGGGGAGCGTGCGGCCCGCCGCTACCTGGCCAGGCGGGGTGTCGAAGCCAAGAACCGGTTCGGCCGGTCGCTCTTCCCGGTCTCGATCGGCGATGTGCTGGGGTGGGCTCGCAGGTGCAGCCGGGTGCAGGTGGTGGATGCCTTCCCGCGCTACTACCCCCGGTGGTGTCGGCCTCTGGTGAAGGTGCCGGGCCTGCGCGAGGTCGCCACCTGGAACCTCGGCCTGGCGTTGGAGAAGCGATGAGCGGCGGTCCCACCTCCGACGAGCAGCGCCCGATGGTGTCGGTCGTGGTGCCGGTCAAGGACTCGATCCGCACCATCGAAGCCTGTCTGCGCTCAATTCGAGCCCAGACATGGCCATCGGTGGAACTGGTGGTGATCGACAACTTCAGCACCGATGGCACGTGGGAAATTGTGCAGAAGTATGCACATCACGCAGAACAAGCCGGCCCGGAAAGAAGCGCCCAACGCAATCTGGGCATTGAACGAGCTCAGGGGCCATGGATCTTGTGGATCGATGCAGACATGGAACTGCCGCCCACCATCATCGAACGGGCCATGCATACTCTTGAAGAAGAAGGTGCCGACGGCGTATTCATACCCGAGATCACCGTGGGCGATGGTTACTGGACAGCCTGCCGTGCGTTGGAACGACTGTGCGGAATAGAAGAAGTGTGGGTCCAGTCTCCACGATTGGTTCCGCGGGATTATCTGTTGCGCACTGGCGGATTCCTGGAGTCCTTGTCGGGCACCGAGGATGCAGAGCTGCGCACCCGCATGGCGCTGGATGGATATTCGCTGGCTTGGATCCCTGACCTCATCATTCACGATGAGGGCGAGATGTCGCTTCAGTTCATTCTGTCCAAGCGCTACTACTACGGACGTGGTCTCAAGAAGTACCGCAATGAGCATCCGGGTGCTTTGAGCACCCAGGCTGGACGGGCGCTGGGAGCGTATCGAAAGCACTGGCGTCGATTGGCCGCCAAACCACATGTCGCCGCGGGCGTGGTGTTCATGCGTGCGGGTGAGTTCATTGCCTATGGCGCAGGCGCTGCGGTAGGTGCACTGGATCGCTCCGAAGCATCCACGTGAATGACCTGAACGACCATCGGGGATCGCCTCCGGTGGTTGGCCGAGGTGAGATGGCGGTTCTCGGTGCGGGGGCTGTGCTTCTCGCGTTGACGGTGATCGGCACCCGTCACGGCGTTTTCACACCCGATACCCGACCAGATCTCTACATGGACCCGGGTCGGTTCCTTCGTTCCACCGTTCAGGCCTGGGTACCAGGTTCCACCGGTCTGGGTCAGGGCAACTTCAACGCAGGGGCTGCTCCGGTAGCAGCTGTTGTTTGGGTGATCAGAACCTTGGGTGCCCCAGCGTGGCTAGCCGTGCGTATCTGGCGCCTGGCATTGCTATTGCTGGGGGCTTGGGGTATCCGGCGCTACCTCGGTGCCCTGTTCGGCAAACGCCTCTCTGTTCAGGCCAGGGTTCTGGCAACAGCTTTTTGGGTTGTCAACCCTTACGTGATCGTCTCGGGTAGCACCACGCCAATCCTGTTGCCGTATGCCTTGTTGCCATGGACAATGCTGGCGTTTCTTCATGCCACCAGGTCGCCTCGCAGTTGGCGTTGGCCCGCAGTTTTTGGTTTGGCGTTCTTTGCCCAGACCGGGATGAACGCAGGAGTTGTTCCGTTCTTTCAACTGCTGGCATTACCCGGACATATCGCATTTGCCCGTTGGGTTGAAGGCCGTTCATGGCGGGACCTGTGGACCGTGTTGTGGCGATGCGCCACCACATCGATAGCGGTATCTCTCTATTGGCTGTTGCCATCGGTGCTGGCATCTGGAACCGGAGCAGCGATTGCTTCGACTACCGAGGATCCCGTGGATGTGGCTCGCACCTCGTCCTACTCCGAAGCAGCACGCCTCCTCGGCAACTGGCCGCTTTACGGTCGAGCAGGAGCCCGACTGTTCATGGGCTCCTACACCGTTTACCTGACCTCTGCTCTGGTGTTGATCTCGTCGTTCCTGGTGCCTATCGCTGTTGGGGTCGGGCTGTGGCGAAGTAAGGCCAAAGAACGCTTCTTGGTTGTAGGCCTGATGGTGTTTTCCTTGCCCGTGATGGTGGGGCTGTTTCCGCCCGATGACCGTTATCCGGCAGCGGATCTTCTACTTGCAGTGTTCGAGCGGGTTCCGGCCACCATGGCCTTCAGGACCACCAACAAAGTTGGCGCGGTACTGGTTCTGGCCGAGACGATCGGCATTGTGATCGCGTGGCGTCTCTGGCAGGCCCGCACGATTCGTAGAAGTCGAAATGTCCAGCTAGGCGCGATTTCGTTGGTCTTGGTCCTGTTGATTCCGTTGTCTTTGCCCATGTGGAACGGTGGGCTGTATCCATTGGGCTTCAACATTCCTTCCACTTGGAAACAAGCTGCCAGGGATCTCGACAAGACCGGTTCTGATGCGAGGGTTTTTGTTCTGCCGGGAGGCAGTGGCGGCAATTACCGGTGGGGGATGAGAAGCCCGGATGATCTGTTCCCGTCGATTCTCAACAGGCCAATAGTTGTGAGATCAACGGTTGTGGGCAGAGGGGACCCGAGCGGAAATATGTTGAGTGCGATCGACACCGCGGTAGCGCAAGGCGCGGGCACCAGGTCTTCGATCTCGACCGCTGCGCGTTATCTGGGCGCGGATCAGGTGTTGATCAGAAACGATCTGTTGACCGAAGAGATAGGTGGTCCGCCACCTTCTCGTGTGGTTGCCCAAGCAGAAGGTGACACTGGGCTGGACCTGGTGAGCACCTACGGCAAAGCAGGG
>JAGQSI010000233.1 GCA_020439605.1 Acidimicrobiales bacterium
CATCGTCTTGTGGGTCGATGGGCAAGGTGGCCTCATCGGGGCTGATCGGAGAGTCGTAGTCCGCTACGCCGTGCTCGTCGAGGCGGTACCAAAGTGGGATCGGTACACCGAAGAAACGTTGACGGGAGATGAGCCAGTCCCCGTTGAGGCCATCCACCCAGTTGTCATAGCGGTGGTGCACGTACTCGGGATGCCAGCTGAGTTCGCCGCCTCTGGCAATCAACGCGTTACGCAACTCGGCGGACCGGCCGCCGTTGGGGATGTACCACTGACGGGTGGACACGATCTCCAAGGGCTTGTCACCCTTTTCGAAGAACTTCACTGGGTGAGTGATCTTCTTCGGTTCGCCGATCAGCGCGCCGGCGTCGCGCAACATCTCGACCATCTGGATCTGCGCACCACCAGGAGCTTTACGGGCGATCCGGCTATAGGCCTCACGCGCCGCATCACTTTGGAGCCACTCAGGAGCTTCTTGGGAGAACCGGCCGTCCTTTTCGATGACGGTTCTGGTCTCCAGGTTGAGCTCACGCCACCAGGTGACGTCTGTGGTGTCGCCGAAGGTACAGATCATTGCGATGCCTGTTCCCTTGTCCGGCTCGGCTAGCTCATGAGCTCGAACCGGTACCTCGACATTGAACACGGGGGTGCGCACCGTGGAACCGAACAGAGGCTTGTACCGCTCGTCGTCTGGGTGAGCCACCAGCGCTACACAGCTGACCAACAACTCCGGGCGGGTGGTGGAGATGACGATGTCCCCACTGCCATCGGTGCGGGCAAACGCTATGTCGTGGTAGGCGCCTGGTCTTTCCCGATCCTCCAGCTCGGCCTGGGCCACCGCGGTCTGGAACGTGACATCCCAGAGGCTTGGAGCCTCTTGTGAGTAGGCCTCGCCCCGAGCCAGGTTGCGCAGAAATGCCCGTTGGCTGGTGCGCTGGGTCTTGCGGCTCACCGTGGAGTAGGTCATCGACCAATCGATGGACAGACCTAGCTGGCGCCACAGACCCTCGAACACCTTTTCGTCTTCGGCAGTGAGAGTTTCGCAGAGCTCCACAAAGTTGCGCCGGCTGATGCGGTCATAGTCATGACGGTCCTTGGCTGGCTTGGCCGGAGGCTCGTATCCCTCGACGTAGTGGACCGTCGGGTCACAGCGAACCCCGTAGTAGTTCTCCACCCGGCGTTCGGTGGGCAGGCCATTGTCGTCCCACCCCATTGGGTAGAAGACCTCTTTGCCCGCCATGCGCTGGTAGCGCGCAATGGTGTCTGTGTGGGTGTAGCTGAAGACGTGGCCAACATGCAGGGACCCCGAAACTGTTGGCGGCGGCGTGTCTATTGAGAAGACCTCGCTGCGTTCCTTGGTGCGATCGAAAGTATGGATGCCATCTCGCTCCCATACCTCTGCCCAGCGCTGCTCTAGGCCATCGAGGGTGGGCTTTTCGGGGAGGCTCGGGCGTGACATTCGTTCAAAGGTACCGGTAGTTGTTTCTTCCGGCCGAAATCGGGTGGAGCCAGATGAACCTGTAGTGGATCTGGGTGAATAGGAAACCAATATCACTACAGGTTCGATAGAAGAACCCGCTTCGGGGTTGTTGTAAGCATGCTTGAGGGTTGGGAATCGCTCTTGGGACGTCGATTCTCGGGTGGTGAGGTCCGCTTCCACGTGTCAAACCCTGTATGGGCCATTATCTAGGGGTGACCAGCTTGCCCATCCACCTCTATGACACGCGTAGAAGAAGCGTCGTGGCCTTCGAGCCGATACATCCCGGCAAGGTGGGCATCTATACGTGTGGTCCCACGGTCTATGGGCCACAACATCTCGGCAACATGCGAAGCCAGCTTCTACCCGACGTGCTGCGCCGGGTGCTTGGCGCATCTGGCTTGGATGTCCGCTACGTCACCAACATCACAGATGTCGGCCATCTGGTGAGCGATGCCGACGACGGTGACGACAAGGTGGAAGCTGCCGCAGCGCGCACGGGTGAGAGCGTTGAACAGATAACGAGACGTTGGACCGATCAATGGGCAACGGATAGGCGTCGGCTTGGTTGCCTGGAGCCGGATTCGGTGCCCAAGGCCACCGAGCACATCGCAGGTCAGATCGAGATGGTGCAGGTTCTAGAAGCGAAGGGCCATACCTATCAGATTGGCGACGGCGTCTACTTCGATGTTTCTACCTTCCCCCGCTACGCCGAATTCGCAGGGCTGACCCTCGATGATCACGAAGCCACTGGGCGCATCGACAACATTGTGGACAAGCGCCACCCAGCAGATTTCGCCTTGTGGAAGCTCACGCCCCCTGGGGTCTCTCGCCTACAGGAGTGGGACTCGCCGTGGGGTAGAGGCTTTCCGGGATGGCATATCGAGTGTTCGGTGATGGCGAGTGAGGAGCTTGGCCGACACATCGATGTCCACACCGGCGGCGTGGACCATGTGCGAGTGCACCACACCAATGAGGTGGCTCAAAGTGAATGCGCCTTTGAGCTTCACCCTTGGGTCAATATTTGGATGCACAACGAGTTCTTGGATCTCGGCGGCGAAAAGATGTCCAAGAGCAGGGGTCACATCTTGACCGTGGATTCTTTGGTGGAACGAGGCATCGATCCGCTGGCTTTCCGATACTTCTTCTTGCAGACCCATTACCGCCAACAGCAGGCGTTTGGTTTTGATCTAGTTGAAGCGTCTGGGACTGGGCTTCGCCGGCTCACCCAGCATGCGACCAATGCACGCGACGAAGTTGGCGGAGACTTGTTGGCACCGGGCTCGGCGGGGCAGAGGGCCGAGGAGTTGCGCAAGCAGTTCTGGTCGGCGCTCGTCGATGATCTCAACACTCCCAAGGCGATGGCCGTGGTCTCAACCGTGGCTCGTGACGGGGAGTTGAGTCATGCAGATCGTTGGAGCCTCCTTGGTGATTTCGACCGGATTCTCGGGTTTGGCTTTGCTGACGCCGCCTCGGTGGGCAGCGGAGAACTAGGAGCAGATCTTGGAGCCAAGGAGCCCGAGGTGGCAAAGCTGCTTGCGGCTCGTCAGGCTGCACGCCTAGCCAAGGATTTCGCTACTGCGGACCGTATTAGAGACGAGTTGGCCGCCAAGGGTTGGGAGATCGTGGATACCCCACAGGGACCGACGGTGAGGCGTTCCTAGCGTCGGCTTGGAGTTGGTGGGCCAATTCAGTCTAACCTTTCACTTGTTACCGACCGGTAACATCGTCGTGTCTGGGTACGGTGATGAGAGCCGTGCCAGACCAGTCACCCCGGAAGGTGTGCAATGGCTGAGTTCTCTCTCGCGCTTAATGATGAACAAGAGCAGCTGAAGGACTGGGTTCACCAGTTCGCTGCAGACGTAATTCGTCCCGCAGGCGAAGAATGGGATGAGCGCGAAGAGTTCCCGTGGCCGATCGTTGAAGAGGCGG
>JAGQSI010000234.1 GCA_020439605.1 Acidimicrobiales bacterium
CCTGACGACGCGCTTCCCGGCGGGGTGGTTCTCGGTGGAGTCGGCGAAGGCTGGTCGGTGGCCATGGCCACTACGTCGTCAGAACGTGGACTCACGCTGCGTTCGCCGGGGCGGTTTACCGCGACCGCTGATCGGCTGGTGGACCTGTATCGCGAACGCAGCCGTGGAGCGTCCAGCGATGATCTAGATCCGGGCTTGCGAGACCGCGTAGTTGCGGGCTGGATGAAGGCAGAGGCGTATCGCCTCCAGACCCTTCAGACCGTTACCGATGACAGCGAAGGCCGCTCAGCCGGTGCAGCGAGCAGCTTCGTGAAGCTCTGGTGGTCAGAACTCGACGTGGAACTGCATGAGACCGCATTGGACCTGCTCGGTCAAGATGCAGAACTCGATGACTTGTGGTCCAAGGGTTGGCAGTTCGCCCTATCGGGACCGATCTATGCCGGCACCAACGAGATCCAACGCAATATTGCTGCTGAGCGAGTCCTCGGCCTCCCGAGAAAGTAGCGACGATGAGATTTGCTTTCACCGAAGACCAGTTGGCGTTTCGCGACGCTGTTAAGGAACTGTTGGCCAAGGAATGCACGCCCGAGGTGGTGCGCGCCGCATGGCCTGAAGGAACCGATGCTCACGGCGCACGCAAGGGCGAAGGTGCGCGCGCCGATGCCGTTCAAGTGGACAAGGTCTGGTCGGACCTAGCCGAGATGGGCGTGTTGGGTATTGCGGTGTCGGAGGCCAACGGTGGCCTAGCGATGACCGAAACGGACTGGGTTCTGCTCGCCGAGGAAACCGGCTACAGCGCCCTACCTCACCCGTTCCTGGAAACAGCATGCGTCGTGGCTCCGCTCTTGGATCAGATCGACGACCCACATGGGGTCTTGGGTGAGTTGCTAGACGGCTCACGCCGCGCTGGCGCTGTGTCTCTCAACGGGACTCTCGTGCCCTGGGGCGATGCTGTCACCTACCTGCTGACCATCGATCGTCGTAGTAACGGCCAATGGGTGGCAAGCCGCATCGAAGGTGGCCTCGCCGTGGGCGACACCGCCGAACAGCACCGCACCCTCGCCGATGTCATGGACGCCGGACGAAGGGTTGTGCGCCTCGGCGCGTGGCGAACCGACGGTGGCCTTGTCGAAGGTGACCCTGCTCAACGGGCATTTGATCGCGGAGCGCTTGGCGCTGCGGCCCAACTCGTCGGGCTATCGCGGCGAATGTTGGATATGAGCGTTGCCTATGTCGCCGAACGTAAGCAGTTCGGTGTGGCGATCGGTAGCCAACAAGCGGTCAAGCATCATCTCGCGGATGCGGCAATGGGTATTCGTTTCGCTGCCCCCGTGGTCTATGCCGCGGCATGGGAACTCGCGACCAACCAACCCACTGCGTCACGCACGGTGTCAACCGCCAAGGCTCTCGCCAGCGAGGCAGCACGCACGACATCTCGACATGCGCTGCAATGCCACGGCGCCATTGGCTACACGGTCGAATATGACCTTCACCTCTACCTCAAGCGGGCAGAAGCGCTGTCGCGTTCATGGGGAGACGCTGCGTGGCACCGTCGCCGCGTGGCTTCCATTCTCGGGATTTAGCCCCTACGAGAGGCTGTCGATATGGACCACGGCTGGCATTGTGTTGGGCGTCAAGGTTGACACGAACCCCGTTGTGTAACCGCTGCCATTGAAGTACCAGAGGTTGGCTTTGCCGCTGAAGCCCCAGGCGATGTCGTCGTAGCCGTCCCCGTTGAAGTTGCCAACGGCGGGGTCGTAGTTGCCTGACACATTTGGTGCTTCGTATTGATTGAGCGCACCAGTGCTGGTGAAGCCGATGAAGCGTTCTGAACCAGGGCCCGGCCGGTAGAAGAGAACCTGTTGGATTAGTCCATCCAAGAAGTTTCCAACCACCGGTTTGAAGTTTCCGTCGATGTTGGGCAGAGGAGCCGAAGTGTGGTTGGCGGAGGTGTCGAAGGTCCAGATCGAATCCGGCCCGGCCTTGGCGAAGAAGATAAGGCGCTGTTGAGGACTTCCCTCTGCCACCAGTGAGAAATAGCCGGGGATCAGTTGGTAATCACCACTGATCGACACCGCTTTGGTTGTGCGTGATGCACCTGGACCAAAACGCCAGATGGAATCTGCAGCAGTTCCGGGTCCGTACCAGATGATGTCGTCATAACCGTCGCCATCAACGTTGATGACCGTCGGCCTGTAGTTGCCGTTGACGACGAAAGGCTTGGTGGTGTGTGTGCCATCGGCCTTGAAGAGCCAGATCGAGTCAGAAGCTGTGCCTGGTGCATACCAGAAGATGTCATCGATCCCGTTGCCGTCGAAGTCCCCTACCAAGGGCTTGTAGTTGCCGATGATGAACAGGGGAGTGAAACTCGGACTGATTCCCGGCTCGGTTGGGGTGATGTGCAAGATGCCGTCAGCCGCAGGGCCTGGTGTGTACAGGAAAAGGTCTCGTCCAGGGGTGCCACTGAAATCGCCCTCAAATGTCTGCTGGGCGGTCACGTAGGCCGGTGTGGACACGAGACCGTCGGACCACAGGGTGTAGGTCTGGCCTTTATAGGGCGCAAAGATGAGGGTGTCGGGGTGATCCGACGTTGCTTGGGCAGGGTTTGCCAGGAAGATCGCGACGCTTGCCAAAGCCGCTGTTATGGCGAGAACTTTACGAATACCGGAACCAAACATGATGGACCTCCTGTCGTGTTTTGATCGTACGCCTGCTCGGCCTATTGCGCTAGAGCCTTGGGCGTTCGTCACACTTTCTGACGGGGCGTTAGATTCTGTTCATGCCTGAGGCCTACATCGTTGATGCTGTTCGAACCCCTGTTGGTAAGCGAGGAGGTTCACTCAGCGAGATCCACCCAGCCGATCTTGGTGCCGCATCCATCAAGGCGTTACTGGATCGCACCGGGATCGACCCCGGAGCCGTTGACGACGTCATCTTCGGCAACGTGGACTCGGTAGGTGGCCAGGCCGGCGATATCGCCCGCACCTGCTGGCTCGTAGCGGGAGGGCCCGAGCACGTGCCCGGCACCACAGTGGATCGCCAATGCGGATCTGCTCAACAGGCAGTTCATTTCGCGGCTCAAGCTGTCATGGCCGGCGTGAACGATCTGGTTGTGGCCGGCGGGGTCCAGCAGATGAGCCAGATCCCGATCAGTTCAGCCATGACCTGCGCCCAGGACCTGGGTTTCCCGGACCCGTTCACCACCTCGCCGGGTTGGGTTGCGCGCTATGGACCCAACGAGGTGAGCCAGTTCACCGGCGCCGAGATGATCGCCGAGAAATGGGACCTCAGCCGTGACGAGATGGAAGCCTTCGCCATCGAATCACACAATCGAGCCTT
>JAGQSI010000235.1 GCA_020439605.1 Acidimicrobiales bacterium
CAACCGATCTGGATGGTGGACGTGGCAAAGGCATCTGCCAACGCCAAAGCAGACGTTGCGGCCGAGCAGGCCAGCAAGCCGCTTCATATGGATGTGGGTCTCAGCGAAGTGAGCCTCACTGCAAAAGAGTTGGCGCTTAGTTCTGGGCTCACTCTTGAGGAGCTACGCAGCCTTGAGCAATTCGGCTTGTTGAAAGGCCGTTCGCTTGGCTCAGACGTCTTCTACGACGGTGACGCTCTACTCATTGCCACCAAGGCTTCGGGCTTCTTGTCCAAGGGAGTCGAAGCGCGCCACCTGCGGATGTTCAAGGTGGCCGCAGAGCGAGAAGCTGGTTTCCTGGAGCAGTTGGCCATGCCGCTTCTCAAGCAACGCAATCCCCAGGCCCGCCGAGATGCGGTGGATCTCGTCGAAGAGCTCTCGAGTCTTGGTCACGAGCTTCGAGCCGCTATCTTGCGTTCCAACCTTCGCCGACACCTAGACCAGAGCTGAGCGTCGCAGTCGCAGTCGCACCAGTCTCGATCGGCGGTAACATCAACACCAATGATTGAGATGGAACTCGTCGGCGTGCGTGTGGAGATGCCTAGTAGTGCACCTCTGGCCATACTGCGCGAGCGTTACGGCGACGCCAGAGTGTTGCCCATCTTCATCGGTGGTACAGAGGCCACAGCCATTGCTTTTGCCCTAGAAGAAGTTGAGACGCCGCGTCCGATGACCCATGACCTGATGCGAGATCTCCTCGAAGAACTCGGGGTAAGTCTCGAACGGGTAACGGTGACCGAGATCAGAGACGGCGTGTTCTACGCAGAACTGCTTCTTCATGGCCCAGATGGCACCCACACTCTCAGTAGCCGTCCCTCTGATGCATTAGCCATCGCTGCACGTGTTGGCTGTCCCATCTACGCCTCCGACGAAGTGCTCGCTGAGGCGGGCTTCATAGAGGTTGAAGAAGACGAAGACGAAGACGATGCTCAACTAGGCGCCGCAGACGAGGTGCCCACCGAAGAAGTGGTGGAGCAGTTCCGAGATTTCATCGAACATGTCTCGCCGGAAGATTTTGCCAACTAGGCATTGACCGCGCGCGCGGCGTCTTCTATGGTGACATCGTCGTAGTTTCAGGGTTGTGATATGGGTCACACTAGGTGCTGGTAGAGGAGTTTCCGATGGTTGATTTGAGCGCTTGCTACAGCGGTAAGAAGGCTGCGGAGATTGTTGGTATCAGCTACCGACAGCTCGATTACTGGGCCCGCACCGATCTGTTGCGGCCGTCCCTGACAGATGCCTCGGGAAGTGGCAGCCGTCGCAGCTACAGCTATCAGGACCTACTGGAACTCAAGGTCATCAAGTCGATGCTCGATGCCGGTATCAAGCTCGAGTCAGTTCGTAGTGCCTTTAGCTACCTTCGCGAGCAACTGGGCGAGGAAGTGGCCTCGGCTCGCTTGGTGATCGGCGGCGGCAAGGCGATCTTGGTAAGAGACGACAATGAACTCTTGGACGTCATCAACTCCGGTCAGATGGTCATGACCAGCCTGCTATCGCTAGACGGTGTGCAGCGCGAGATAGATGCAGCCATCTTCGAGCTGAAGCCGGCCACCAAGGCTGTGGCTCAACAAGACCTTCAGGCCTCTACAGGGTCCTAGAACTCCGAGCCACTACGATCGGCTCGTGACTCTCCGTACCTCACCGCTAGATCAACAACATCGCTCGCTCAACGCCAAGATGGTTCCATTTGGTGGCTGGGACATGCCGCTGTCCTATCCATCGGGCACGCTCGCGGAACATCGGGCCTGTCGCTCAGATGCTGTCGTTTTCGATGTAAGCCACCTCGGTACGGTGAGAATCGAAGGCCCAGATGCTCTTGAGCGGCTGCAGCGGGCATTCACCAACGACCTCAACAGGGTTGGTCCCGGCCAGGCCCAGTACACCCATCTGCTGGACCCTCAAGATGCTTCGGTGGTCGACGACATCATCGTGTGGTGGATAGACGACGAGACCTTCGACGTAATGCCAAACGCGTCCAATACCTCTGGGGTAACCAGTGCTCTGGGTGCTGGCGCCATCGATATTACCGAGCAACGAGCAATTCTTGCCTTGCAAGGCCCCTCGGCACGCAGACTCCTGCACAAGATCTGGCCCCAAGCCGCTTCGATCGGAAGATTCAAGGTCATGCGCGCACGTTGGAATGGTGTCGAGTGCACCATCGCTGGCACGGGCTATACCGGTGAAGATGGGCTCGAGATAGCGGTCCCCGCAGATGCAGCGCAGGATCTGTGGGACGCCGTAATTCAAGCCGGATTCACACCGGCCGGGCTCGGCGCTCGCGACACACTTCGCCTCGAGGCTGGACTGCCCCTGCACGGTCACGAACTGGGCAGCTCCATCACCCCTCTGCAGGCTGGTCTTGGATGGGTTGTCAGTTGGGACAAGGGTGACTTCATCGGACGCGAGGCCCTGGCTGCAGAGCGCGAGCGGGGGATAGCCCGGCGACTGCGGGCCCTGACCGTTGAAGGTCGCCGCCCTCCACGCTCAGAGCAGAACGTGCTGCTAGACGGTGAGGTGGTCGGCATTGTCACCAGCGGAAACTTCTCACCGATTCTTGGTCAAGGTATTGCGCTCGCGTTTGTGCCACCGTCGGTGTCGATCGGAGATGAGCTCCAGATCGAAGCCAGGGGAGAGGCTGTGGCTGCAACTGTGGTGAGGCCCCCGTTCGTAGAGGCCTCACCCACTTTGCCGATCGACTGAAACAGCTCGGAGCTAGCTGCTTGCTAGTTCCTCTACCGAGGGGCAGGAGCACACGAGATTGCGGTCTCCGTACGCGCCATCGATTCGTCGTACTGGTGGCCAGTAGCGATCACCGTGTGCAACCTCCTTGGACGGGAACGCTCCGAGCCGTCGGTCGTATGGGCTGGTCCAGTCTCCGACCAGGCACGACACTGTGTGTGGCGCATTCGACAGCGGATTGTCGTCCACGGGCCAGACCCCTTTGCCAACCTGTTCAATCTCTTCGCGAATTGCGATCATTGCGTCACAGAACCGTTCGATCTCGCCGAGGTCCTCAGACTCCGTTGGTTCGATCATCAAGGTGCCGGCCACAGGGAAGCTCATTGTTGGAGCGTGGAATCCGTAATCCATCAACCTCTTGGCCACATCGTCTACAGATACGCCGGTCTCCTTGGTGAGCGCACGGAGGTCGACGATGCATTCGTGGGCCACGAGCCCCGAGAGGCCGGTGTAGAGAATGGGGTAGTGGGGGCGCAGCCGCTGTGCCATGTAGTTGGCGTTGAGAATCGCCACCTGGGTTGCACGGCACA
>JAGQSI010000236.1 GCA_020439605.1 Acidimicrobiales bacterium
ATTATCGCGAGATCCGGAATAGTTGACACTTCAATGATGTTCGATAAGATGATTGCAACTTCAATCATCCAAACTTCACCTAGGAGCACACAATGAGCAACCCCGAAATCCCCGCCGGAACCTGGACCATCGATCCGTCCCACTCTGAAGTCGGCTTCAGTGTTCGCCATCTGATGGTCTCCAAGGTGAAGGGCAATTTCGAGACCTTCGAGGGCACCATCACCATTGCTGACAACCCGTTGGAGTCATCAGTGGATGCCAAGGTGGACCTCAACTCGATCAACACCCGCGACGCCGGGCGAGACGGCCACCTACGTTCAGCAGACTTCTTCGAGGTTGAGACCTACCCCAACATGACCTTCACCTCAACGAGCGTCGAGCCCAAGGGCGGCGACTACAAGGTGACCGGTGATCTGAGCATCAAAGGCACCACCAAGCCGGTTGAGTTGACCCTTGAGTTCAACGGCACACACCCAGACCCTTGGGGTGGCACCCGCGCCGGGTTCTCGGCCGAGACCAAGATCTCCCGAAAGGAGTTCGGTGTTGATTTCGAGATCCCGATGGATGGTGGCGGCGTTGTCGTTGGCGACGAGATCAAAGTCTTCCTCGAGGTCGAGGCCGTGCTTCAGACCTCCGAGGACCTCGTAGACGCCTGAGCATTGTCATGGCCATCAAACGCTTGAACCACGCTGTGCTCTACGTGCGAGACGCTCAACGCAGCGCAGCCTTCTACCGTGACGTGCTCGGGTTCAACACGGTGGCCGAATTCACTGGAGGCGTGTTCCTTCAGGCTCCACAGTCCACCAATGACCACGACATCGCCTTCTTCACAATCGGTGACCACGCCGGGCCCTCAACGGCCGGGCGTGGCACCGTAGGGCTCTACCACCTGGCCTGGGAGGTAGGGACACTGGGCGAGCTGGCGGATCTGGCGAAGAAGCTCCAAGAAGCAAACGCGTTGGTGGGTGCCTCCGATCACGTGGGCACCAAGAGCCTCTACGCAAAGGATCCTGATGGCCTTGAGTTCGAGGTCTGCTGGGTCGTGCCAGCGGCGCTCCTCAAAGACAACGCACAGATCGGGACCTTCCCCCTGAACCTTCCGGCCGAAATTGACCACTTTGGAGCTGAAACGCTCGGCGGACGCTGAGGCGCTGCCCACAAGCACAAGATGCCAGTTTGGGCCTAGCTTTGGGCCATGGGGTCAGATCTAAAGGTCCATCATCTCGACTGCGCCACGATGTGTCCCGTGGCAACCGGCGGCCACGAGGTTGTGGCCCACGTCCTAGCCATTGAAACCCCTAGTGCGGGAATCGTTCTGGTGGATACGGGCATAGGTGATTCGGCTCGACGCAATCCCAGGCAGTGGCTGGGCAAGCCATTTGTATCCACACTGCGACCAGACTGCTCGATCAGAGGTTCAGCGCTATCACAGCTGAAAGCCCTCGGCTTGGCGCCCGAAGATGTGCAACACATCCTCGTCACCCATCTAGATCTCGACCACGCCGGCGCACTCGCAGACTTTCCCAACGCCACAGTCCATGTCCATTCACATGAACTTACTGCTGCTCTTCAACCGTCGCTGCGCGAGAAGTCCCGATATCGCTCCATCCAATGGGGCCATGGCCCCAAATGGCGGACCTACGAGACAACCGGTGAAGCCTGGTTTGGCTTCGATGCAGTCCACAACCTCGAAGGCCTCAGCGAAGACATCCTGGCAGTACCTCTGCCCGGCCACACCAGAGGCCACACAGCCATCGCCGTGAACGGTCCTGATGGATGGCTGCTCCACTGCGGAGACGCATACTTCGATGCCTCAACAGTGAACTCTGCCTTTGGGCCGGCCCCAGCGATGATCCGTAGGTTCGAACAGGTTGTGGCTGTCGATCGCCGCAAGGTTGCCGCCAACCACGGGCGTCTCAAGGAACTGATCAGGAACCATGGCGAACAGGTCACAGCCTTCAGCGCTCATGACAAACGCGAGCTTGACCACTTTCGTAGTCTCGGTTCCTGACCACCAACTCACCCTGTAACTAGGAAAGTGAAGTCAGGGGTTAGCTCCGAGCTCGACAGCCCAGAGGCGGAAACGTTCTCGCATTGCGGTTGGTTCGACGCCAAACTCGCCAATCTGCTCGTCGGTGAACCGATCGAGGCCGCTCAACATCTGAGCGAGGACGCGGACATCAAAGCCTTCGTCGATGGATCCAGCGATCTGGATCAGCACTTCCTTAGCGTAGGTGCCTGACACCCGGTCTACGTCAATGAAGTCCCGGAGGGCCGCACGGTCAAACAGGGCTAGAACCTTGCGCGCGGCAAGTTCGGGTGCGGGGTAGGTTGGCCCAACGGTGGTGATGGTCGGTTCGGCGAGTGGTCCCGCGTCCTGTGCTAGATCGACCATCGTCCCCGACCCATCATCCATTCGTATGACGAGCCGGCAGAAGGTATCGACATCGTGGAGGCGCTCAACTGACCACCCTGCGCTCGAGCGGCGATCTCAAGCGCGTTGCCGGCGGTCGGGACCGAGGCTTCGGGTGCGAACAGATCGATGTCTTCGGTGGGTCTTTCAGAGAGCCCCACGGCCACCAAGCCCGCGCCTCCTGCGAGGATGAAGCCTACTGACTCACCTAGGCTGAAGAAGAGGTGGAGCACCTTGACTTGGGCCGGGGTAAGGGTCGAGTCAGCCAACGTGGGTGGTCCTGTCGATTAGGGGCTGCCAGGCATCGCGCACTGCCGCTGGCAGGTACATGTCTTCCCAACCGTCGACTAGAAGCGATCCGTCGACGATCGACTCGATGTCAGCCGGGCTACCCTCTCGGAGCACGACCTCGTAGGCCTGGAGCCGTTGGCGCCGCTCCCAGAGCTGCACCTCGCGGGACGGACTCGACCAATCGAGGTGGATGGGAAGGTGGATAGTGCGAAAGGCGCAAGTGGCCGCGAGCTCAGGCAGTCGATCGGGCACGAAGGCGATGCGTCCACGGCCGACGGGCACCTTTGCCCACTTCACCTTCGGCGTGATGGCGAGTTGGTGGCCCGTCGCTGACAGAAGGCGCTCGAACGTGTCGAGAGTGGGCGAGACACGACCGTGCTCGTACGCAGACACGGTGGGTCGCGAAGTACCGGCGAGCCGAGCAAGTTCGGCCACAGACATACCCGCCTCCGTCCGCGCTACCGACAACAACGAGGTCTTCATTACCAGTACCGTATCAGATCCGATACGGTACTGGCGAAGTCTCCACTCAACTCACACTCGACCACACCCGCAACTGCCAAGCCACCGGAAACCCCTGCATACAGAAACTAAAGACACC
>JAGQSI010000237.1 GCA_020439605.1 Acidimicrobiales bacterium
TTGTCTTTGTGCCTAGTTCCATTGGATTGGAGAAGTCTCCGAGGTACTCCGGATCGGCTGCACCGAAGATCCCCTGGGTTAGACGCAACATGATCGGCTCATCTTCGGGAGGAACCCCAAAGATGCTCATGATCACTCGCAACGTGAAAGGCACCGCGATGTCTTGGGCAAAGTCGCATTCGCCGCCTAGGTCCGCGAGTTTGGCAACGAACTCGTCGGCGATCTGCTCAATGTCTCCTTGGCGTTTGGCTACGGCCGCGGGCTTGAACCAGTCGTTAGTCACTTTGCGGTGATCTCGGTGTTCGTCGCCGTCGAGGTGAACCAGAGTGCGTGGATCTACCCCCATTGCCTGCAACATGTCCCACATCACATCGGCCATCAGGACAGACCTCTGGGTGTTGTGCCAGACGTCGTTGTAACGAGAAACCTCGAACACGTCTCGATGTCTGGTTAAGGCGTAGAAAGGTTCGTAGCCTGGAACTTCTACCCTGAGAACCGGTGCCTCGCAACGGAGATCACTTGCTGTTGAATGCCAGGACGCCAGATCCGTATAGGCGTGAGGATCAATGAAGATGGAACCGCGTGGATCGGCTGTAACCGATGGGCCTGTCATCTCTCAAAAGCTACAGCAACAGGCAAAGGGTCCTCGCATGTGTGAGAATCCGAGTATGAGCGCGCGTATTGCTTCTAAATCGTCTGGTGTCGGGCCGCTTCGGATCCGTTCCTTGGTGGCGGCAGCGATGGCGGCGTCCCTCGCTGCTGGAATCAGTACTCCCGGGGTGGCTCGCCAAAGCACGCAACAAAGAGCAGCGTCTCAGCGACTCGTTCCCAACCCGATTACCGAAGGGGTGGAAGGTTGGTCCACCGCAGAGGGAACCGATGGCCGAACCTGGTTCGTGGATGCAGACGGCCGTTCGCTCACCTTCAGGGGATTTGGCGCGAAAACCGCAGACCCAGAATCACACTTCTCTGAAGATCTTCTCAAAGCAGGAGCAGATCGCGGCTTCAACCTGATCCGGCTCAGCTTCTTTTGGGATGAGCTAGAACCGGCGCAGGGGGTGTGGAACGAGGAGTACCTCGACGAGATGGAGGTGGTGCTCGACCGAGCCGAACAGTACGGATATCGAGTCATCGTCGCTATGCATCAGGACGTATTCGGCCCGGCATTTGGCTCACGTGGAATCCCGGAATGGGCAACTCGCACCGGTGGAGCGGCTTTTGAACCTCAGGAATCATGGCTTCTCGACTACATGCAGCCGGCGGTACAGAACGCCTTCGAGGCGCTATATGAAGACGAGGATCTTCGTCAGGCACAGATCGACATGTGGGTCAAGGTCGTGAATCGGTTGAAGGGCCATCCTTCGCTGTTTGGCTATGACCTCTTCAATGAGCCATTTGGCAAGATCCGCGAGGGCGAGGATCTCTTCGGTGCTGCTGCGAGAGTTGAGAGAGAACAACTCACCCCCATGTATCAGCGCCTCACCGATGCCATTGTCCCACTTGATGCTGCGAGCTGGATCTTTATCGAGCCACCGAACCTGAACTCTCTGGGCATTCCAACCAGCCTCGGGCGTGTCAACGGACCCAGAGTCGCGCTCTACCCCCATATGTACAACTCCGCGATCGAGTCGGCCACCTACCATCCGGGTGGGAAGTTCGAATACGACCACGCCTTCTTCGATTCCTGGAAGAAGGCAGTGATGCCCTATCCGTTGCGGGAGAAGATCCCGATGCTCGTTGGAGAATGGGGCGTAGCCAAGCCCGAGTTCGATGGAATGGCGGAGTTCCTGGTTAGTTCGGGTCGCACTCTCGATGAAGCAACCTCGTCGGGCTGGACTATGTATTCGGCATGTTTTGGCGGTGGCTATTGCACTTTTGATGCAGAAGGCAACGATCGGCCTGGAATCAAGGAGATGTTCCAACCCTACGGGCGCGCTATTGCTGGCGCTGTCACTTCTACGCTGTGGGACAATGATGCCAACGTGCTGCGCCTGCGCTATCGCGACTCCGCAGCCGAGGGTCCAACCGAGATCTACGTGCCAGAAGCACTGCGTTATCCGGGAGGATTTGAGATTCGAGTCAGTGGGGTCAAAGAGCCGGTGGACTTCGATTGGAACACCGAGACCGAGGTGGCATCGGTGTCGGTCGAGGACAATGGCTCCGACCATGCGATCTGTGTCGTGCCAACCGGCTGGCAAGGGGAGTGCTTGGCGGTTGACCCAGTTGAGAAACCAGCACCTCAGAACCCTTCAACTGCACCCGCTCCGGCCGTTCCGGTCCAAGGCAACGCTGATTACACTGGCTGATCACCATGACAGTCATAAAGATCAACGCACTTACAGTTCCTGACGAAGCTGGCGATGAGCTGGCGGCTCGTTTTGCAGCTCGCCTAGGTGCAGTAGATGGCCAGGACGGATTCGAAGGATTTGAACTTCTCCGTCCCAACGATGGGCGCAACCAATGGTTGGTGCTCAGTCGTTGGCGAGACGACGAAGCATTCGAGGCGTGGACAACTAGCGCGTCGTTTGCCCACGGACATGGTCCTGCGCCAAGCGGTGCTCCCCAAGGTGGCCATGGTGGTGGAGCAACTCACGGTGGCCCTGGCGGGCCACCACAGGGAGGCCCACTCAGCACCGCGTCTGAAGTGTGGAGTTTCGACATAGCTGGTGGCTCACCCGGCTGACACGCCTCAAAGCGTGCACCGTGGCCACCTAGTAGGGGTAGTCGTCAGCTTTCGTCGGCTTTTGCCAACGGCTACATCTGGCGCTTGGCCGCTGCAGTCACAAGTTTTTGGACCACTGCCAAGGGAAGACGTGACAGCGCGTTGAACATGTGGGCGTCTGGGCCTATCAACGCCCTACGGGAGTTGTTCTGTACAGCTCGGAGAATCTGAGCGGCAGCCTTTTCGGGTGAGGTTATGAACGCCTTCTCAAGGTTCTTTCGGCCTTGTTCGAGCTTCGCTGGATCTTCGCCTACACCTGCTGTCATTCTGGCGTTCTTGGCGATGTTTGTTTTGATCCCGCCGGGATGCACAGAGGTTGCAGAAACAGAACTTCCTGCTAGGTCTAGCTCCATTCTGAGGGCCTCAGTGAAACCACGAACACCGAACTTGGCGGCGTTGTAGGCACTCTGGGATGGAATCGCCACAAGACCAAACACGCTTGAGGTGTTGATGATGTGACCTTCTCCAGAAGCCTCTAGATGGGGAAGGAACGCTTGTGTGCCATGGACCACGCCCCAGAAGTTGATTCCCATCAACCACTCGAAGTCCTCGATCTTCATGGCTGAGACTGTGGCTCCA
>JAGQSI010000238.1 GCA_020439605.1 Acidimicrobiales bacterium
GCCGCAGAACACCATGGGTTTGGGGTCCCTGTATCCGCTGAGGGGCTCCGCTGCGGTGTTACGAGCGGTGCTGACCGTTTCACCGGAGCGGGCCTCGGCAACATCCTTGATTCCTGCGATGAGATAGCCGGTCTCGCCCGGGCCTAGCTCCTTGACTGGCGTGGGTTCTGGACTGCGAACCCCGACCTCATCGGCCTCGTGGGTTGCGCTGGCCTGCATGAAGCGAAGCTTGTCGCCGGTCTTCAAGGTCCCGTCCATGACCCGCACGCTCGACACCACGCCACGGTATTGGTCAAAATGGGAATCAAATATCAGGGCCCGCAATGGGTCCGATGCATTGCCTTGGGGAGCTGGAATGCGCTCGATCACAGCCTCGAGCAACTCGGGAACTCCCTCGCCGGTCTTGGCGCTGATACGAAGCACGTCTTCGGCAGGTATTCCCAGGACGTGCTCGATCTCAGAGGCGTACAGGTCCGGGTCTGCAGCCGGGAGGTCGATCTTGTTGAGACAAGCGACGATCTCAAGGTCGTTCTCCAAGGCCAGATAGCAGTTTGCGAGAGTCTGAGCCTCGATTCCCTGGGCTGCGTCCACCAGCAGGATCACGCCCTCACAGGCTGCGAGCGATCGGCTCACCTCGTAGCCGAAGTCCACGTGGCCGGGGGTGTCGATCATGTTGAGCGTGTGTCCGCTGTAGCTGAGACAGACCGACTGGAGCTTGATGGTGATGCCGCGTTCACGCTCCAGATCCATTGAATCCAGATATTGAGCACGCATCTCACGAGCAGACACAGCACCAGTGACCTCAAGAATGCGGTCGCTAAGGGTGGTCTTGCCGTGATCGATATGGGCGATGACGCTGAAATTGCGGATCTTGGCGAGGTCCATGGTGCCTTCGTGCAAGCGGCTGAGGGTCGATAGATGCTACCGACATAGGGCCCAGGCACGGAACCCGAACCCGGTTTTGCCGGTGACCGGCTCAGCCTTGGCGATACGAGACGCTGGCCCAGGCAAAGCGAAATACCAGTAGCTGGCGATACGAGACACTGGCCCAGGCAAAGCGAAATACCAGTAGCTGGCGATGCAAGACACCGGCAGGAGCACCACACGTACGTCAGGTGCGCAATGGCACAAGCGAGCTGGAGAACGAGCCCGGTTGTGACAGCGGGGCCTTTGTCCTACTACGATGGTCCAGCTTTCAGAACGACCCTACGTGGAGCACGAAGACCCGTGGCCAATATCAAGAGCCAGATCAAGCGCAACAAGCAAAACGAGAAGCGCCGCATTCGCAATAAGGCTGTGCGCTCAGAGCTGCGCACCCGCACCAAGTCCGCCATCACCGCTGCCGATACCGGCGCCGAGAACGTGGCAGAGGCCGAGCGCCTCGCCATGAAGCGCATCGACAAAGCAGCAAACAAAGGTGTCATTCACAAGAATGCCGCCGCACGCCGCAAGTCCCGCCTTGCAAAGCGTGTAGCTGCTGCTCAAGCCGCTAGCTAGTCAAAGGGACCATCTGGTCCTTCGACGCTCATAGTCGATTACGGAGCCCCGCCACCGGCGGGGCTTTCGTCATTGTCAGAGGTCGTTGTCAGAGGTCGTTGTCAGAGCTCGTTGTCAGATGCCACCAACGCTCTATTGTCGACGTGAAACGGTCGATATGAGTTGATCGACGGCAGCTGGTCTACCTGAGTCGGTCGACGGCAGCTGGTCGACATGAGCTCGGTCTACGTGAGTCGGTCGACAGCAGTTAACGCGCCATGCGAGCTAGTCGAGCCACCAGCACTTCCATAACTAGTTCGGGGGACCAACCAGATGCCCCTTTGAGATCTAGGTCTGCGCGGGCTATCAAATCGATGCCCCGACAAACCTTGGCACGGCCAAGTTTTTTGCCCTGTGCCATCGACTTCTTGGCTGGGAACGTGGAACCCTTCAGCCCCAGGATTACCGCAGCTTCCTTCTCACTTCTCGCACCGGCACCATCTAGACGTGCCATCCTCAAGTAGTGAGTTTGGAGTGGCGCGATAACTGCTAGCGCGTGACGTCCACCACCGGCCATCATCCGCTGCACCAAGTCAACAGATTTGGCTACATCTCCGCGATCGATTGCATCGGTGAGATCCCACGGCGGAACTCCACCGGCCTGACCGAGATATGGGCCGATCTCGTCGGCACGGATCTTGGCGCCCTCGTCGAAGACTGCCTTCAGCCGCTGGAGAATGGTGAGGACCGCTCCCCTGTCCTCGCCGAGGAAATCGTTGATCACCTTGATGGCACGAGGTTCAAGGTTGAGGCCGTGTTCACGAGCCAGCGCGCTCAACCAGCCATCGCCCTTTTCCTTGAGGTCGGTCTCGATGATGAGCCCACCGGCCGCGCCGATGGCCTTCGATAACGCCGGAGGCAGTTTCGGGGTTCTGCTGAAAGGTTCTGAGCCTTCCTTCTCCGAGGTAAGAGCCGTGGGTTCCCAAACCAGGATCAGGGCTGTGGTTTGAAGCGGGTCCTTAAGGTATTCAATGACAGGAGCAACGTCATCCTGCTTCGAATATCGGCCGAAGTGGCGTACAACCACCACTCGAAAGTCCGTCAGGAACGGTGGGGTCTGTGCCGCGTCTACCGCTGCACCGAGCAGACACTCATCGAGATCCAGGTCCTCGAGAACTAACGATCGATCCGCCCCGCCAACCGCCTCATCTATCGCTTTTGTGAGCGCGGCACCGCGAAGTGAACCGTCTGAGCCTTTGATGAGACGAACCGGAACAAGCTCAGTCATCAGTTTGAGTTCCTTTCCCGACGTTGTGACCTTGTGTCTCGTGCTGTGGTGGGTTCCAGCGCTCAATAACCTGGCTCACGCGGGCCATTCGCCGAGGGCTGATCAACGCTGGATCAACCATCTCAGATCCTGAGCGGATGAGCCACATTGCCAGGGCAATCTCCTCACCAGCGCGCTTGTGTGCGAGGTCGCCCTGGTTTTCCAGCGGACCAAGATCGAAAGTCCGAGCACCTAGCTCGCCGTGATCCTCAAC
The DNA here is from genome assembly GCA_020439605.1 of Acidimicrobiales bacterium. Taxonomy (GTDB): domain Bacteria; phylum Actinomycetota; class Acidimicrobiia; order Acidimicrobiales; family Iamiaceae; genus Aquihabitans. The sequence continues at coordinate 3,018 of JAGQSI010000238.1, forward strand.
CCCGCCGGCCACCGTCGGAACGGGGTCCTTTGCCATCGAGTTCACTCCATGAGACTAATGGCAGGGCCACTACCTATCTACCTTGGGCCACTTCGCCAAACGGGCACACTGCGTCACCTACCTCGCAACCCTCCCCGGCTCACATCGCAACCCCAAGGCTCCACCGCTCCACCCCACCTCACCGGCAAGCCACTCCGTCCCACCCACCTCGCCATCTCACCTCACCGCTCCATCCCCACCTCACCACCCCCAGTGACCTCAACGTC